>CAZKQC010000076.1:0-6694 GCA_964554825.1 uncultured Planctomycetales bacterium | reverse complement strand
TCCTTGACCTTTAAGAAAAACTGTAAGGGAGAAAGCTTACCCTCTTCGAAAGACATGGTAATTTCGGAATCAAAAAAAAGTCCGAGTATCTCGTTTTCATCCTTATCGGCAAATGAGGCTATCTTTTTTGCGGCTATGCGATGGTCAAAATCAACCAAAACCCTGCCCAGATCAAAAACAATAGCCTTAATCCCGCAGGACCCCCCGCCAGAGGAACGAAGAGTATGATTCTTTTGTAGCGAATAACTTCCAGTAGGCATTAATTCCCTTTTTCCTTGCCTTTTCTAAACAAATCCAGGAACCTGTCTTCGTATTCCTTGTACACATTCCATTTATCCAGCTCAAGCTTGAGTTCATTGGCCTTGGTGATATCCTGCTTGGCTTGCTCAAAAAGCTTGTCAATCTTCTCTTTCATGGAAGCAGGGAGTTTGGTTAACTGACTGAGGGTTTTCTTAATCTTTTCTATCTCATCTTCCCCAATCGGCCCTGGATGGGCCTGAGAACCTAATTTTAGATACTCCAGGAGCTTGTTAATCTCTCCCTCTATAACATTAGCCTGTTCCGCCAGCCCGGCGAGGTCTATCTGGATATTCAATATCTGGGATAGGGCGGTGAGTAGGGCATGAGATGCTTTCGGGTTCTCGATCTGAACAGCATAAAGGGGTATCTCCCCCAACAGACAAAATCCTTCGAACCCTTCTTTTTTTGCTACACCTAAGAATAGACCATTCATCCCGCTTATTTGTCCGTCGTAGAGAAGGTTTAAATTGTATTTCTTCAGATTGTTGTTCAGGTCCCGCGAGGTAGCGCTGAACCACACTCCCGGATTTTGAGTATGCTCGATAGGCTGCGGCATTGCGGCAAAACCTATAATCATTTTTGCCTTAAAGAGCTTGGCCAGGCCTATAATTCTTTTACAATAATCCTGAGCCTGCACTAAATCAGGCTGCGCGCTGCTGATAAATATAACCAGGTCGTTTTTGCCGGTTTTATTCTTCCAGAAATAGAATTTACTATAGGGTAGCTGGGGCAGGGACAATATCCCTTCCTGCACGACATTGCCGGTCAGATAAAAGAAATCTCCCGGGGCAATCTCGGCAAACTCTTCAGCCTTAAGCTTATCCACCAGATACTGTGCGGCTTTAAATGCTACCTCCCCCATCCCCGGCCAGGCACAGATAAGATACGGGTTCTTTAGTTTTGGTCTTTTATAAAACTTGATCCCTTCCATACGCTCACCCCTTAATCGAATCGGTACTGCTTCAGGAACTCCTCCAGTACCGCTGCTCCTCGGTATAAATTATCTATTCTGACATACTCATCGGCGATATGGGCGCAACCGCTACAGCCAAAACCTGTCGCAACCGCGGGGATGCCCTTATCCTGAAAGAAACTTATCGTAGTCGCTCCCTCCGAGCCTTTTATGCAAGGCTTACGGCCCAGGCGTTTCATTGCTTTTACTAAATAAGAGACTAAGGGATGGTCTGTTTTTATTAAATAGGGTTTTTGAATCCCTTCTATCTCTATCTGGGACCGCGCGGCCTGCTTCTTGATTACTGATTTTATCTCTTTTAAAATCCTCTTTACCGAATCTCCCGGAAGAAAGCGGTAATCCAGCTCAAACTCACACCAGTCAGCCACCACATTTACCTTGTCTCCTCCCCTGATTGTCCCGATATTAAGGGTTGCCGGCCGCAGATATTGAGTTCTTCTGCCGCGCTGCCGGCTGGCCCAATGGTCCTTTAACGCCTCAAGGATAACCATAGATGCGTCTATGGCATTCCTGCCCAACCAGGGATAAGCGCCATGGGCTTTTTTTCCTTTAACCCCAATCTTAAGGTGCATTAGTCCTTTCTGGGTAACGATAATCTCAAAATCATCGGCATCTAAGACTAAGGCTGCATCAGGTTTTAATATGCCTTTGTCCAATAGAGGGGCTATGCCCAAAGCAGATCCACTCTCTTCATCAGCGGTTGCTGCAAAGACTAAACTGTAATCTAAGCTGGCGCCATCTTCTGCCAAGCTGTTTATTGCCTCCAGGCTCACCGCCAAATTCCCCTTGCAATCCGTAGCGCCCAGTCCATAAATTCTCCCTCCCTGCAACTTACCGGAAAATGGAAGAAATCTCCAGTGCTCCCCGGCAGGCACAGTATCTAAATGCGGGGTAATCAAAAGTGAGCGTTTTCTGCCTTTGCCTTTTATCATCGCAACCAGATTGGAACGGTTCTTTTTGAATTCATAAATTTTAGATTCAACTCCCATCCCGCTTAGATACTTCTTTACAAACCCGGCGATCGCAAATTCATTGCCAGGAGGATTCTCCGAATTCAATTGAATAAGTTTTCTGGTAAGTCTTATCAGGCGTTTTTTATTAACCATAAGTATCAGGAACAGGTTGAACAATTGTGGCTTGTGCAACTGCCGCAGCCGCAGGAAGAATTGGTAATATTGCCTTTTGCGTCCTTGGAGGCGAAAGAAAAGGTAGAGATTAACCGCTTCAGCTTACCCTGAGCGCATTTAGGACAGGTTATTTTCTGGCTGCCCCGCAGGAGGTATTCAAATTTCAATCCACAGCTCAGGCATAGATATTCGTATATAGGCATATTTAAGATTCCCTACCCGCCAGATTCGGCAAGAATATTACGGATTTTTTCAGAAGGAATATTATACCTTAATTTTTGTAACTATTAAACAAAAATGACTGCTTCAGAAGCTGAAATTCATGCTTACGGCGCAGGCCTCACCGTCGCAGAATTGCCCTTCTACGTTAAGCCAGGCTCTCTGACTGAAGGCAAGGTCAAACCCTGCTACAACACCCAGATCTTTGGTTAGGTCAGACATCCTGCGCTTCCGGCTGTCTTCGATCTTATGGATATAGTCGACCCTTGACCATTTTATCCCCAGGTAAGGAGTAGTTTTAAAGAAATCCCGCGAGGCCAATAAAGAGAACTGCCAGTCATCCAGGATAGCCCTGTGTCTAGTCCCGCCTAAACGAGACGTTTTAGGATGTACGCTGATATGCTGGAACCCAAAGACCATTTTTAACTTATCCTCTTCATAAAGTCTGAGACGAAAACCATAGCCTCCGGCAAAGCTAGATGAATAATCGATTTCATCGCTGGTTATCGGACGCTGTTTTATGTTGCCTGCGCCGCCTTTTAAATCGATAGCAAGCCAGTCATAAAGCCCCCAGGAGACGAGAAGGAAATGCTGGGTGCTTCTGACCTTACCAAAATCATCTTCCAGGTAACGCTTAAAGATCATGTGCGTCTGCGCCCCTAGAAAGAACTGTTTTTCTTTGGGCATTTTTGTCCCGTAGCATGGCGCAGCCTGGGCTGGGATTATTGAAATCAAAACCAGAATAAAACATATTAGTAAATTACGCATCTTATCCTCCTCATAGATGAATCCTTAAAAGAAATCACCGCAATTGTTCTTTTAGCAGGAACCGCAAAGGGCAAAGATCGCACTTTGGCTTCTTTTTAAGACAAAACTCCTTACCCAGCCTTACCAAAAGGGCGTGGTATTCGTTGAATAATCTAGTTGCGGGCTTAAGATCTCTTAAAAAAAGGTCCTGAACCTCGCTATACCCCCAGTCTTCTTTAGTCAACCCATGCCTGTAAAATATCCTTCTGGTGTAGGCGTCTACCACAAAAACCGGTTTACCCAGCGCATAAAGCAGTATAGAATCTGCCGTCTCCGGTCCGATGCCGTTAACCGAAAGTAGTTGTCTGCGCAACTCCCCGGTAATTACCGCAGAGATCTTTTCGATGCTCCCCTGATAAGATTCAAAAAAGAACCTTAAGAAATGCTTAATCCTGCTGGCCTTTATATTATAATACCCTGCAGATTTTATCAATACGGCTAATCTTCGGTCTGATAATTTATAAAGCTTGCTTGGGATAAGTAGTTTTTTGTCTTTGAGATTGCGGATCGCCTTCTCTACGTTAGACCAACTGGTGTTCTGGGTAAGGATTGCTCCGATTATAACCTCAAATGGCGTATCAGCCGGCCACCAATGCTGGGGGCCGAAAGAGGCGTGGAGCTTATGGTAGATTGAACGGATCCTGGAGCTCATTCCTTCAGTTCCAGAGGATTATAATTATAATAAGCAAATATGGTATATGTGGTGCCGGATACGGAGCCGGTAGATTTACCTTTAGGCGTAGCCCAGCCGTGACCGGTATCAGCCGAGTCTTGAGTAGCATAAGGAAGGCAGCTTTCTCCCTGACCGGAAGGAGAAGGGCTGGAGATTACCATGCTGCCTAGTTCTGCCAGATATGTATCTGCCTTTTGGGCGTATGCCTTGGCTTTCTCAACCATGCCTTTTTTGGCGTAAAATTCAGAGAGGATCCTGAAAGACAGGATCATCTGCGCGGTCCATTCTGAAGAGATAATCCCTCCCCTTGCCAGGTGTGCCTGCGCAGCAAAATCAAATCCCTTGATTTTAACTATCTGCCCTTCCGGCCGGGTATAGTCCGCCGCTACGCTGCAATTATCTTGCGCAAACTCCATAATCTTATCCGGGTTCATCCCCACAGAGAGGAGTTTCTCCGGCCCGACAGCCGCGATAGACCAGGCATAGGTATCAGTAGCTATAGTAGAATCCCCTTTGCCGCGTTTTACAGGAATATCTGTCCTGCCATAGGTATGGCCGACGAGCCAATTCAAAACTTTATCCCTAGCCGCCAGATATTCCGGCTTCCGGTCGATCTTATAGAGCATATCAAAAAATGCGTAGGCATCAAGGTTATGCTCGGTAGCGTACCACTCCACAGAAGGGCCGCCGCGTATCCCGCCCTCCTTATCCTCGCCCTGAAGAGCGATTATTGCCTGCGCGATCTCTCTGGCCAGCCCCATATAAGAGTAATCCTGACTTCTCTTCGTATATTGTACTGCCGCAATCCCCAGCCAGATATTCGGCCCGCTATGCACCACGTACTCTGCCGGGGAGCCGTCATCAACATAATAGGCATTCACAAATTTTCCCCCCTGCCTCTGGGCTTTTTTAGCAAAAAAATCCAATATTCTTCTGGCCCGCTCAAAATCACCAAAGTAGGCATAGGCCTGCAACGCCAGGGCCTGGTCATAAACAAAGGCCCAGTTATTGATATCGCTATCCCCCTCAAAACTCATAACCAGCCCGGTGCGGGGATTTTGATGAATCTTAAGCCACTGGTACATCTTATCTATGTTGGCTTTTTCCAGGCTGGCCTTGCGTTTATTTAGATTTAGGATCTCTTCCGTAACTGCGCTCTCTTTGTTTTGAAGCGAACCTAACTGTTCCTGCAGCAGGCTTTTCTCTTTTGATAATTGCGCAATCAGATTGCCGAGCTCCTCTACCTTACGGGCATTATCTGCCTGCGCTAATTCTGATTTCTCTCCGAGCTTTAACCTATCCTCCTCGATTGTTTTAATGCGCAGCTGAAAGGCCTGGATCTTGTTCTCCAGCTCTTCCCTTTCTTTGCTGATCTCCCTTATCTTCTCTTTAGCAGAGCTGGATTCCTGAAGGGTGCTAACCAGTTGCTCAACCAGGGCCTTATTCCCTCTGATTAACTTTATATTTATATAGCTTCCTATTGCAAAGGCTAACCCCAGCATGATAATTACGCCTAAAACAAAGGGGATAAACCATTGTTTGGCCCTGGCATAACGCATAATCTTATTGTTATCCACTTCTGGGATCTGTTCATAGGCTAGTCCGATAAGGTATTTGTTAGGCTGCGCCTCTACGTCCTGGACCCAGGCTATCTTAGCTACGGCCAGGATAGGACGAGCGGCGAATGGCATCTCGATCCCCAGGGAGAGTTTAACCTGCCGGTTCTTTATAAGTGTGGCAAGCGCGGGATTAAGGTTGTTAACCGTAAGACAAATCCCGCCCTTGCTTATGTTATTAGTGAAACCCTGAAGCCAATCAGAGGCCAGGGTCGTTCCGTCTAACCCCAAGATATTAAACTGCACGGGGAAAACCGAATCTAGCCTGATATATTGCCTGCGCTCTGAACTTGATTTTTCTTTTTCCGTCATATTTATTGTGGGTTCCGTTTTTCTAGTATTATCCTCTGCTTGATCTTTTTGGCCAAGCCTTCAAAAAAATCCTTAAAAGCCGGGTAATCGTCTTTCAAGACAAGACTTTCTTTTAGTTCTGTCCTTTGCGTAAAGATAATGTTTTTATCTCGGCGGCTATACTCTATCTTGCAGTTTAACCAGGGACTATCCGCGGCAATATTCTGGGGCATATACCTTATGACAAATTCGTCGGGGATTGCGATTTCGAAGGTCGTCTCTTTGATATCCAGGAGGGCGAAATCTATCGGGTATTTACGCTGGTCCTTGGCTACCAGGGAGGTATCCAGGTTAACTAATTGGGGCATAATCCTTAAGTCCCCGGCCGGGGTAAAATATTCCGGACCGGAAAAAGTATAGTGCAGTGTAATGGGTTCATTAAGATTATCCTGATTCTTAATATTATACCCCTCTAGCCTTGCGCCTATGGAAACATCCTGGATTTTTTCTTTCAGCGTCTCCTCGATAAGTTCAGGGGGGGTATAGAGCAACCAGTAACGCTGTGCCTGATCATACATGCCGTTGGTAATTATTGTCTTTTCTGCCGAGATGGTTTCATCGCTCTTTACCTGTATTTTGAAACGCTGGCTAATCAGATTCTGGGAAGCCATAGAGGCAGGAATGGAAT
>CAZKQC010000075.1:0-6725 GCA_964554825.1 uncultured Planctomycetales bacterium | reverse complement strand
AATCAGCAGCAATAGTTAATCCTACCGCATTAATAGCAACTACGAAAGTAACCAAGAGCGCCAGCCAATAACAAACCACACCGAATAATTCGGAAAGCGCATATTTTATGCCGCCCTTCTCTAATAGGTTCGTCAACTCAATGCGTTCCGATATCGAATCGATCCTGATCGCCTTTAGCGTCTTGACTACCAATGCCTTTACAGCCTTGGAGACAAGCCACCCTATGATGAGGATTACGATCACCAGAAGCACATTGACCAGGAATTGGCCTACCTGTGACAAAACTACTTTGGCTGGTTCCAGCAACACTGCCTGCCAATTGCCCATCATCCACCTCCTTTGGTTGGTTACTATTTTTATAAGCTTATCATATTCATCGAGTTATGTCAAGCAAAAAATGCCAGCTGGCGCTTATTTTTTGCTTGATCCCGCAGCAATGCTGCGGGATCTCAGGGAACCTCAATCCTCATCCCATCCCTTGCAGCTATAACCTCTATCCCCAGTTTTTGAGATATCGCTTCAGCCTGTATATGCGGCTTGGCCTTTAGCATATTCATACCGAAATGAGTAAGGACCGCCCTTTTGGGCCTTATCTCTTTAATGAGCGCTTCAGCTTCAACCAGACAGAGGTGGTCTATGCCGGCTCGCGGTTCTAAAAACACCACGGAGATAATTAAAAGGTCTGTTTTATAAAAATCTATTAAATCGTTAAAATATCTGGTATCGGTGAGAAGGCCAACGCTGGTATTCTTTATCTTAAACCTTAGTCCGTAGGTCTCAACCGGATGGATATGCAACATAGAAGTCTGGAATTGAAAATCTCCCACGCTGTAATCTCCCAACGGCTTAAGAAGCTCTATCCTTTGCACAAATGCCCGGCAGTATTTTAATATTACCGCGTCTTCGCCCAGGGCATCCCGGGGACAAAAGACCTCCCCCTTCTTTTTAAAACCGCCCTCTGTCATCGCTTCAATCATTACGTTGATATCCGAAGAGTGATCAAGGTGCCTGTGAGTAAGAATGATGGCATCGAGGGAGGCCGGGTCTAATTTAGGCCTACTTGCAGCACATCGCACTATGCTGCCCGGACCAGGATCAATCAGTATGTTTTTGCCTGCGGCTGATACCCAAAGCCCTCCCGAAGCACGCAGTTGCCTTATCATCACAAAACGCGCTCCGGCAGTTCCTAAAAATTTTATAAAATCTCTCTCCTTGACCTTTTTTCCTATTTCAGCCATCTTCTCTCTAATTCCTGGTTTATTCTAAGAATCTGAGACTGATTAAGCTCAGGTTTGGTTTCGGATAAGGACAGATAGTTTTTACTGCGGTCTCTTTCCTTTTGTGCGGGCTTAACAAATTCTTCTACGCTTAAACCGGAGGCGCCTGAGAATTTTATAAACAAGCGTATCTCCTTGTCATCGGAGACTACCCGGATCTCCTTTGGCTGCATAGACTCCTCAACCAGCCTTTTTATCACGCTATCAGCAGAATCTTCCTGAGAAAATATCAGAGTGCCTTCCGGGAATCTTATGGCCGGATCCGAAGCCGGCTGAAAACCATCAAAGACTACCGTAATGCTGTTTTTATAACTACCGCAGAGCTTGTTTATCCTGATAAACTCAAGAAAGGCCCTTTGGCAATCTTTTGTCTTTTTATGGCTGCGGCTAAATACTGGGTGGTTTATGACGTTGTAGGCGTCGATGATGTAGCGTAAGGACATAGATCAAGCCTCCGATAAGGCCGAATATAAACACAAAGAAGGAATTCAAAAGTGACATAGCCAGGGCGAGGTTATGGCTCATGCCTACTCCGGTGAAAAAAATCACTATGATATTTTCTCTCACCCCTAAACCGCCGATGGAGATAGGCAGCATCGTAATAGCATTAACCACAGGTATAAATATAAGAAAATACATGATATTTATCTTTACGCCTAATGACAATGCGGTAATATAAAAGGCCAGCGGCAGAAGGGCCTGTATCAACAGGGATAGGATGAGATTGTTCGCTAAAACCCTTTTTTTATCCCTGAAATAGTATATCTCCTTATGCAGGCCTTTGATCAACTCTCTGATCCTGCCGGCATTTGGCGTATGCAAAAAAAGGTTAATCTTGGAATATATGAAGTTATTAAATAGTACCAGGAGCGCTGCGATTAAAATCAGGGCTATTACGGCTACTGCGACTAATATGCTTTTGTCCTGTATTAATCTGCGGCCGAGAAACACGGATAAGAAAGATATCACCACCAGACCCACATAACCGCTTAGCCTGTCCAGTAATACCGTAGCCAGGACCTCTTTGGGCTTTTTAGTATGCGTAGAGAGGTCAATACTGCGCACCACATCGCCTCCTATAGTAGAAGGCAGGAAGAGATTGAAAAATATGCCACCCGAAAAAGACATTATTACCCTGTTAAGCGGAAGCAGGATCTTTGTAGCCTTAAGCAGCATCTCCCAGCGGAAAAGACAAAGGATGGTACTTGTAAAAAGTACGCAAAACGCCAAAAGCAGAAGATAGATATCGCAGTGCCTTAAAATCTCCAGCGTGCTTTTTTTATCCACTTCCCTGAATAAAAAAAACAGAAGGACTATGCTTATACTGATCCTTATTAATACGGAGAGTATTTTTTTAAAGATTGCCATCGGGACCTTGCAGGTTTCCTCCGGTGATCAACCGATAGGCATCCAGATACTTAAGGCTTGTCTTTGAGATAATCTCGGGCGGGATCCTAGGAGCAGGAGGCGTCTTATCCCAGTTAAGGGTTTCTAAGAAATCCCTGACAAACTGTTTGTCAAAACTAACCTGGGACCTGCCTGGCGTGTATTGCTCACCCGGCCAGAAACGCGAAGAATCCGGGGTAAGCACTTCATCGATAAGTATGATTTTATTATCTAATCTACCGAACTCAAATTTAGTATCGGCTATGATAACCCCGCGCTCCAGCGCGTAATCGCTTGCCTTTTTATAAATGGCAATACTGGTCTCTTTAAGCCTGGTGACTGTTTCCTCCCCCAGCAGGTTTTCTATATATTCCTGGCTGACATTTATGTCGTGCCCCGCATCCGCCTTAGTGGAAGGCGTAAACAAGATTTGCGGTAATTTCGCTGATTCGACCAGGCCATCGGGCAGTTTGATCCCGCAGAGAGACCGGCTCTTTTGATATTCCTTCCATCCTGAACCGGAAAGATAACCCCTGACTATACATTCTACGGGCAAAGGCTCTGTTTTTCTAACCAGCATGGAGCGTCCGAGAAGTTCGTTTCTGTACTTATGCAGCTCTTTGGGGTATTCTTCTATCTTTGAACTTATCAAATGGTTGGGTATAATGTCTTTGATAAGCTTAAACCAGAAACAGGAAAGCGCGGTTAACACCCTTCCTTTATAAGGTATGCCACAAGGAAGCACCACGTCAAAGCAGGATATCCGGTCGGTTGAGACAATAAGCAGTTTATCCCCTAAGTCGTAAACATCTCTTACCTTACCGCGTTTATAAAACTTGAGGTCCTTAAAATCAGTGTAGAGCAGGGTGTCTTTTCCCATTTAAGATTTAAGCCTGCGCAGCATAGCCTCGTATTCCTCCCAAAGCTCTCTCGGTAGGCTCTTCTTGAATTGCCTGAAGAAAGTCTGTATATCCTTAAGTTCGCCAAGCCACTCTTTTTTATCTATTGCCAGCAGCTTATTCAAGGCTCCGGCCGGAAGTTGCAAACCAGTCATGTCTATATCGTAGGGCCTGGGAATATAGCCTACAGGAGACTCCTCGGCCCCTACTTTATTATTGCAGCGCTCGAAGATCCACTCCAGGACCCTGAGGTTCTCCGTAAAACCCGGCCAGATGAACTTTCCAGCCGCATCCATTCTAAACCAATTAACGTAGAATATCTTCGGAGGCCTGGTCATTCTTTTGCCCATCTCCAGCCAGTGACGGAAGTAATCCGCCATATTGTAGCCGCAAAACGGAAGCATAGCCATGGGGTCACGGCGCACCTCACCAACCTTACCTACCTGTGCAGCAGTACGCTCAGAGGCCATGGTCGCTCCGACAAAGATACCGTGCTGCCAGCTTAAGGACTCATAAACCAACGGAGCAAGATGTTGCCTGCGGCCTCCGAAAATAATAGCAGAGATAGGCACTCCGTGGTGCTGCTCCAGCCTAAATGATGCGGAAGGGGAATTTACGATAGGCGCAGTAAAGCGGCTGTTAGGGTGCGCGCCAAGCACCGGCTTTCCGTGCGCATCAATCAAGCCCGGTTTCCAGGGTTTACCCTGCCAGTCTATCCCGCTCTCAGGAACCTTTGCGTCTGCGCCTTCCCACCAGACGGTATTATCCGGCTTCAAAAGCACATTGGTATAAATTGTATTCTTTTTGATGGTCTCTACCATATTAGGGTTAGTATTAGAGTTTGTCCCGGGCGCAACGCCAAAAAAACCCATCTCAGGATTGATTGCCCAGAGCGTCCCGTCGGAATCAATGCGCATCCAGGCAATATCGTCACCTACGGTCCAAATACGGTAACCCTTTTTCTTCAAGCCTTCAGGAGGAACCAGCATGGCGAGGTTAGTTTTACCGCAGGCACTGGGGAAAGCAGCCGCGACATACTGAATGCGACCCTGGGGGTCTTCTACGCCCATAATCAGCATATGCTCTGCAAACCATTTTTCTTTTCTTGCTATAAAACTGGCTATGCGCAAAGACAGGCATTTCTTACCCAAAAGCACGTTTCCGCCGTAACCCGAACCCACGCTCCAGATAGTATTGTCTTCCGGAAAATGCAGAATCAGCCTTTTATTTATATCCAGCTCGGCCTTGGAATGAAGGCACCTGGTGAATTCTTCGGTCTGATCCAACTGCCTAAGGACCACCTCACCTGCCCTGGTCATGATCAGCATATTAAGCACAACATAGCGCGAATCAGTCAGTTCCACCCCGATCTTACTGAAAGGAGAACCTACCGGGCCCATGGAAAAAGGTATGACATACATAGTCCTGCCGCGCATGGCTCCCTTAAAAATATCCTTTGCCTTTCTGTAAGCATTACGGGGAGACATCCAGTTATTGGTAGGCCCGGCATCGCTTTTCTTTCTGGTGCAGATAAAAGTCAGGTGTTCTGTACGGGCAACATCGTCGGCAGAGGTACGGTGCAGAAAACAGCCGGGGAGTTTCTCCCGGTTTAACTGGGTCAGCTCGCCAGTCCCGATGGCCTCCCTCTCCAGCATTTCTTTTTGGGCGGAAGAACCGTCTACCCATACAATATTATCTGGCTGGCAGAGCCGGCTCATTTTACTGACCCAGGAGATTAATTTATTATTGCGTGTGGGGAATTTAGTCATAATAGATACCTCTGCGCGGAAGCCGCGGCAGTTGCTCCGTCGCCGCAGGCACTAACAACTTGCCACAAACTTTTCTTGCGGCAGTCTCCGCAGGAAAAAATACCGGGCCTGGAAGTCTGCATTTCCTGGTCAGTAATTATAAACCCTCCTTCATCAAATTCCAAGAGATTTATTAAGAAACCGGTGTTAGGGATAATTCCCACAAAGATGAACCCTCCCTGGCAGATAATCTCATCCTGGAGGTTTGTCTTTACGTTCCTTATCTTCATTGCCTCTACTTTATTCTCGCCTTTAATCTCCTCAACCACGGTATCCAGGATAAAATTTATCTTAGGGTTCTCCCTGGCCTTTTCTTCCACGATCTTAGAGGCGCGAAATGCCGAGCGCCGGTGGATCAGGTTAACTTTTTTAGCGTAACTAGTCAGGAAGATTGCTTCTTCCAATGCCCTATCCCCTCCGCCCACCACCACGATATCCTTATTCTTGAATAGCGGCCCGTCGCAGGTACCGCAATAAGAAACGCCCCTGCCGGTCAATTTCTCTTCTCCCGGAATACCCAGGCGCTTAGGGCTTGCGCCGGAAGCAACAATAACGGTTTTGGTTTTCAATACTGAATCTTTTGTCCTGATCTCATAAACAGGAGAGCCGTTGTCTAGGCCCGGCTTGATCTCCACTGCTTCCTTATCCTGGATCTCTATCCCTAAATCTTCTACCTGCTTTTTGAATCTGTCTATTAGCTCAAAGGTGGAGATACCTCCGGGGAAACCAGGATAATTCTCGATTGAGCTAGAGAGTATAATTTGGCCGCCTGCAGTCATCTTTTCCAGAACAGCTGTATTAAGCCTGAACCTCCCTGCATAAAGCGCAGCGGTCAGCCCTGCCGGCCCTGCTCCGATAATTACCAAATCATGCATAAGTCGCCTCTTTATAAACCTCTTCCGCCTGATAGGAGCTTCTTACCAGGGGGCCGGCTTTAACCGTTTTAAAACCCAGGCTCAAACCGATCTCTCTGTATCTGGCGAACTTCTCTTTACTGATAAACTCTTTAACCGGAAAATGTTCCTTTGAAGGGGCAAGATACTGGCCGAGAGCGAGAATGTCGCAGCGGCTTTGCCTTAATCCCTGCATAGCACACAACACCTCCTCTTCTTTTTCACCCAAACCCAACATCAAGGAAGATTTAGTGATCACCTCATCCCGCATCTCTTTTATTAATTTTAGCGCTTCTAAAGAAATCCTGTAATCCGAATTAGGCCGCAGCCCTGGATAGAGACGGCTGACCGTTTCTATATTATGGGCGACAACATCTGCCGCAGCATCAGATATGCATTTCAGGCTTACGATATTACCTCCAAAATCAGGTATTAATACTTCTATCTTAATTTCCCTATCC
>CAZKQC010000074.1:0-6728 GCA_964554825.1 uncultured Planctomycetales bacterium | reverse complement strand
GGTTAGGTATATCCAAAATCTCCTGCGATAATATCTGGCCATAGGCAATTACAATGAATAAATCCGGGTTGAGATTTTTTAAGAATTTTACCGACGAGGAAGTGTTTATGCTCACCGGCTGATAAACTTCTATTCCCTTGGCCCTGGCCTGGACCTTGACCTCCGTAGCAGATAAATCTAGGCCCCTGCCCTTGCGTTTATCAGGCTGCGTAACTACACAGGGAATATCATGTCTAGCATCCAGCAAGGCTTTTAGAGAAGGGACTGCGAATTGTGAACTGCCAAAAAATACTATTTTCATCTTATTCTATAAAGGGTCGATATCGACAGTTATTATTATACCTGAATGACGGAAATCTTTTAAGTTTATTTTTAAGAACCTGGTTATCTTCCTGGGGTCATCAGAACGCAATAATATCTGCCAGTAAAAATTACCGCGTAACTGGGGGGGCTCGGCTGCGTTAAGGCTGATTACCTTTACCCCCCTGCCTTTATTGCGTTCAGCGAGCCTCTTAAATAAAGCAGCTGCGGCATCTTTAACGCGCGATTCCTTACTGCCGCGTATTTTAACCAGGCCCAGATGAGCGTAAGGAGGAAATTTGAGTTGCTCTCTCTGCGCCAGCTCCTGCGTATAAAAAATGTTCATGTCTTTTTCTAAAAGCGCGGTAAAAACATGGTGCTTGGGGATGCTGGTCTGGATCAGGAGCCTTTCCTTTGTTAAAGCCAATAGGCCACAAAGCAGCCTGAATGTTTTCTCGCTTGCGCGCAAATCCAGCCGGTTTAAGGAGTTGTCTATAGAGAGGGTGGCCACCAGGTCAAAACTATATTTTGCTGCCAGGACAGCCTCAGTGGCTATGAATATATCTCCTTCTTCGAGGTCCTCCTGGCCGGGTTTATCCAGCATCTTAATCCTTGCCTGGGGGAAGATGCGGGATAACTCACTCTCCACCTTCTCTGTGCCTGCTCCGGCATACTTGATATAGCCTGAATTGCACTCCGGGCAGAGCTTAGGCAGCGGCATCTTAAAATTACAGTAATGGCAGACTAAGTTGTTCTCTTTAAAATGATAGACCAGGTTAATATTGCAGCGCGGGCATCTTAAAATAGCACCGCAGGAATTACAGCTGGCAAAGGTAGCAAAACCCTTGCGGTTCAGGAAGAGAAGGATTTTTTTCTTCAGGCCTAAGCCCTGCAAAATGGAGTCCTGCAGGTACCTAGAGAGGAGCGTGCCCTTCTTTCTTTCAGCAGGCGCCAGCCTCATGATATCTGTGATTTTTACTTCCGGGAATGCGCTATTGCGGGGCATAAAAAGATAGCTTATCTCCAGGGCCCTGGCTAAATATAAACTTTCAAGAGACGGGCTGCTGCTGCCTAAGATAAGATTGGCTCTATCTCTTGCTACGCGCATAAACGCGGCTACTTTTGCATGGTAATGCGGCACCTGGTCCTGCTTATAGACAAAGGCATCTTCCTCGTCGATAATTACCAGTCCCAAATTATTAAAAGGAGCGAATATGCTTGAGCGCGTGCCGATGGCGATATCTATCTTTCCTGCCTTAATATCAACCCAGGCCTGGGATTCATGCGTCTGTTTTCTGTGCAGGGTAAGCAGGGAACAATGTAGCCTGGATTCAATTAAGTTTTTAGCGCTAAGCAGGGCCTTTATGTCAGGCAGAAGCACCAGGACAGATCTTTTAGCGGCTAAGGTTTCCTTTATCGCCTCTATGTAATAATCCCAGCGCTTGGCTCCATCCTGGTCATGGATAAGGATAGTGTGGCCGGGGCTGTCTGTTTCTGCTTTAGCTGGCGGATAATCTAGCGCAGGCAGGGCCTTGCCTTTCCTTAAATCCTGGGGAAGCGCGGTTTCAATGGCCTCGCCCCAGGAGCAGCAATAGTATTCTGAAAGCTCTCTTGTAAGCGAGAGCATATTCTTATCCAGGATAGGCCTTTCATCAATAAGGCCTGAGATAGGCTTAAGGCCTTTGATATTTGACTTATGCACAAGCCCAACCACATAACCGATGAGCTTACGCGCGCCAAAAGAAACGCGCACCCTGGAGCCCGGCTGGATTTTTCCACTCATCCCCTGCGGCACGATATAATCGAATGGGCCCTCTACGGATAGGCCTAATACTACCTTAGCATATAGCATGGCACAAATCTTTGGCAGCGTAAGGCTTTCTTAGGGAAAGCATATTATTCTTTATCTTAGCTAATTTATCCGGGCGATTCTTATAATCCAGGATGATCTCTTTCAGGCGAGAGAGAGAACTTGCTGTATCTCCTATGCCGTATCTTTGCAGCACCTCTATATTCTTTGTCTCCTGCCCGGGTATGGGAGAGATAAATACAGGGGCTAAGCCAATAGCTAAAACTTCAGCAATAGTCAGGCCTCCGGGCTTGGTAATAATAATATCCGAGGCTGCCATCATCTCCTCTATATTATTCACAAAGCCAAATACTGAAACCGCGGGGTAATTCTTCTCTGCCAGGCGCTGATACAAGGCCTTGTTCCTGGCGCAAACTACTAAAATCTGCATATCTTTATACAACAGCTCAACAATCTCTTCTATGGGGCCTAAACCAAATGAGCCGGTGACAAGCAGACAGGTAAATTTATCCTTAGCTACACCGAATTTATCGGCTAAGGCGCTACGGTCATACTTCAGAAAAAACTTAGCATCCACTGGTATGCCGGATTCTTTTACCTGCTCCTCTTTTACGCCTGCGCTCATAAGTTGATTCTTGGCAAAATCAGAGGCCACAACATAAATATCCGTGCCTTCATATATCCAGAAGGGGTGCACGGCAAAATCAGTCACTACCGTAGTCAGCTTTGACTTTATAACTGCTTTCTTTTTCAGGTAAGCAGTTATCTCAGAGGGCATGAAGTGGGTTGTAATCACATGGTCAGGGTTCTCCCGGATCAAGAATTCAGAAAATTCTCTCGCGTTTAAACGGTCAATAAGAAAATTTAGGAGGTCATTGATGGGCTTCAGGCATTCAAGTGAGGTCAGCCAGAAGCTGACCAGCCAAGCCCAGGTGGCGTGGTTAATCAGGAAAAGATAGCCCCAGGAGTAGAACTTTTTAAATGGGGGCGAGGTTTTATCCAATACATCTATTATCCTTACGTCACTAGATGCGCAATGTTCCTTAAAATAATTATATATTGCCTGGGCCGAGCGCTCATGTCCCGCGCCTGCGGAGGCATGCACGATAAATATTTTCATTGCTTAAGGATAAGCTGGATTGCTTTAGATAAATCAGCTGCTGTGTAATCAGGGGGCGTTTCCCAAATATCTTTGTTTTGCGGTTTCTCTTTTCCGGAGAAGATCAAGATAGTATTGAGGCGGGCAAGCCTGCCCGCTTGCATATCAATTATGGTATCTCCGACGAAGAAACTCTTCTTGCGTGCTATGCCTAGCCCTTCTTTCTTTAGCTTATTCACGGCTTTATCAATCAAACCGGTCTTTGGCTTACGGCAGGAACAACTATCTTCTTTTCTATGCGTGCAGTAGTAAACGCCTTCAATAGAAACGCCCTTAGCGCTTAAGCCTTTAAGCATATTTTTAGTGATCAGGTCCAGGCTTTTTTGAGAGTAGATTCCCTTGGAGACGCCGGCCTGGTTAGAAATAATAAATATCCGGTACCCGCGGGAGATTAGTTTTTTCAGGCTTGATTTTACCTTAGGCAGGAATTTGAATTCTTTCCAGGATTTGACGTATTCTTTATCTCCCGGATACTTATTGATAACGCCGTCTCTGTCTAAAAATACTACTTTTACCCCATCCATAAAGTTTATTTGAAGCAGTCTGCGTTATCTTTGACCCATTCGGTCAGCTGCCTTATGCCTTGCTTGACATTGGTCTTGGCCTTCCAGCCAAGCGTCTTCTCGAGTTTCGTGGTATCGGTAATATAGACCTTCTGGTCTGAGGGCCGCCAGTCAGCAAAACCTACCTTAGGCTTCTTTCCGGTGAGAAGCCCAAGCTCCTCCAGGAATTCAAGCAGGGAAATTGTATTATCGGGGCCGCCTCCGATATTAAAAAGCGCTCTTTTTAAATCGCTGTTAATGAAACGGTTGAAGGCATCCACCAGGTCATCGGCATAGAGCATATCGCGTACCTGTTTGCCGTTACCATAGATAGTAATCCCTTTATTAAAAAGCGTGGCAATGATAAACCAGGCAACCCAGCCCTGGTCCTCAAAACCAAACTGGCGCGTGCCGTAAGTGCAGGACATACGGAATACCGCAGTCTTCATCTTATAAATATGGCTGTATTCCTGGACATATAAATCACCCGCCAGCTTTGATACTCCGTAAGGGGTGTGGCCGGTCAAGTCAGTGCACATATCCTCATTTACCCCCGATACATCCTTGAAGGTATACCTCTTCTCTTTCTCTGACAGGGCAATCTTATCTACATTCTCTCCATAAACCTTGTTTGTGGAGCAGTAGATGACTATAGTGTCTTTGGATTTTTTGCGCGCTGCCTCTAATACATTGAGCGTGCCAAAGGCATTGATACTAAAATCCTCCAAGGGCATGCGTACGCTTGAGGGCACTCCGGGCTGTCCTGCAGTATGGATCAGCACATCCACGCCCCTGCCTATTGCCTTGGCTACATCCTTGTCATTACGCACATCACCCTTAATACGCTCGATATTCTTGAATTTTTTAAGGTAATTCCAGTTGAACTCTACCGAATCCTTGTCATAGCCAAAGATCTTAGAGCGCATCAGGTTATCCAAAACAATGACTTTATTCTTAGGGTTGTTTAAGGCAAAGAACTCCGCAGCATGACTGCCTACTAAACCAGCTCCGCCTGTAACTAAAATTTTCATCTCTTTTCCTCCTTATGCATCACTAATTCTTTGTATTTTAAATAACTCATAATCTGATAGAAACCGGCAAAGAAAGCCACGGTAAAACCTATAAAGCCGTCTTTGTAGCCTTTTCTTCCTATATATGTGCGTGTAAAACGGTCAAAACTCCTCCAGATGAACCTCCCTAGGCGCATAGGCTTATTTTGCTGGAACCACTTCTTGGCCTCGCGCGTAGTCTGGTTATTAAGCTTACCTAGAAAATCCTCCAGGTTCCTGTAAGAATAATGTATTAAGTCCGAACCCAGATGGCCGCAGGGATCATCCATAAAGGCCCTTGGATGCACTGCTACCTCTTCATAGCGGAATTTATCCCGCTTAAAAAGCTTAAGCTGGGGGCTGGGATACCAGCCTCCGTACTTGACCCAGTAATCCCCGATATAATTCCTGCGCGGCACAGTAAAGCCATTCTCCTTGCGCCCACTCTCCAAGACCCTCTTTATTTCATCCTGCAACTCGGGGGTGATAATCTCATCCGCATCCAGGCTAAAGACCCAGGTATTTTTAGCTTTTGCATAGGCCCAGTTCCGGTGCCTGCCTTCAATATCCATCGGCCTAACGAATATCTTATCCGTATATCTTTTGACGATCTCTACAGTCTTATCCGTGCTTTCATCATCAACCACGATAATCTCATCTGCCCAGCGAGCTGAATCCAGGCACTGGGCTATGCGCGCCTCTTCATTCTTGGTCAACACTACTACTGAAAGCAAAAACTTTTCTTCCATATTCAGCTTTTGATTGTTTCTTTTAGTGTATCGCAAATAAAGCCGATCTGTGCTGATTTTAGATGCGGGTACATAGGCAGTGAGATAATTTCAGCTGCAACAGCTTCAGCAACCGGAAAATCTCCCCTTTTATAATTCAAGTTTTTATAAACTTCCTGCAGATGCAAGGGGATAGGGTAATGTATGAGCGTGGTTATATCATTCTTTGCCAGCTCATCCATCACCATCTCCCTGTTTTTGACCCTGATGCCGTAAACATGATAGACATGCCTGGCGTAACCTGCTTCCTTAGGGGTAGTGATTCCTTTTATCCTTTTTAGTTTTTTGTTATAGATAGCGGCCTTCTTGCGGCGGGAATCATTCCACTTATCAAGATGCGCCAGCTTACTCCTTAAAACAGCTGCCTGCACAGTATCAAGCCGGGAATTAAACCCTAAGGTTACATGCTCATAACGAGACTTGCGTCCGTAAACGCGCAGCATCAATATTCTTTTGTAGGCTGCCTCATCGTCGGTAACCACCATCCCGCCATCCCCGAAAGCCCCCAGGTTCTTGGTAGGATAAAAACTAAAACACCCGATATCACCCATACTGCCGGCAACTGCCCAGTTACCATCGCTAAATTTATACCTTGCGCCATGCGCCTGCGCTGTATCTTCTATGACTTTGAGGTTGTTCTTTTTGGCTATCTTAAGTATTGGCTCCATATCCGCAGGGTGGCCATATAGATGCACGGGGATAATCGCCTTGGTATTCCTGGTGATTGCCGGCTCAATCTTATTTACTGCTATATTATAGCTATCCTCATCAACATCCACAAAAACCGGCCGGGCGCCGGTATAAGTCACTGCCAAAGAAGTAGCGATATAGGTAAATGCCGGCACGATCACTTCATCACCCGCTCCTATACCTAAACTCTTCAATCCTAGGAACAAGGCATCTGTCCCGGAATTTACTCCTACGCTAAACTTCCTATTACAGTAGTTGGCAAAATCTTTCTCAAATATCACTACATCTTTGCCCAGGATAAAATCTGAACGTTTTATTGCCTCTTTAAAGGCAAGGTTAAAATCCTTCTTAATCTCTTTATACTGCCCGCTTAAATCAAGAAATGAGACT
>CAZKQC010000073.1:0-6935 GCA_964554825.1 uncultured Planctomycetales bacterium | reverse complement strand
GGAGTGAGAGGCATCGGTAGCATCGGGCCTATAGACCCTGCCTGGCACCACGACGGCTAAGGGCGGATTTTGTTTTTTCATTACCCTGACCTGCACAGGAGAAGTATGGCTGCGCAAAAGAAGTGGCGCCTTATGATTTAAGTAGAAGGTATCGAAGGCATCCCTGGAGGGATGATCCAGGGGGATATTGAGTCCGCTGAAATTATTATATTCTGTCTCGATCTCCGGGCCTTCCACCACCGAAAAACCCATGCGCGTAAAGATACCGCAAATCTCTTCTGTTATCTGGCTTATAGGATGCAGCTGTCCCAGCTCTTGCGCGATCCCGGGCAGATCGATATCTATGCCCTCTGAGGAACCTGCGGCTGTTTTGTTGCTAGCGGATAATAACTTTTGTTTGTGCTCTATGCGCAAAATGATCCCTTGCTTGAGCGCATTAACCTCTTTGCCGAAAGTAACGCGCTCCTGAACAGGAAGGCTGGGTATGCAGCTGGTCAATTGGGCAAGCACACCCTTCCTGCCCAGATATTTAACCCGCAGCTCTTCCAGGGCATCAAGCGAATCGACGCTTTCGAGGCGGGATTCTATTTCGTTTTTAACAGCTGCAATATCAATACTAGACATAGCACTCCGGCTAATATAAACACGAGATTCTTCTTCCCAGCATTTAACCGCTCAAAGGTTCTGCCGCCAGCGCTTACCTTGCGCAGGAACTGCGCGTGTATATCCAGGTCTCCTCCGTGCTGACCACAACTGCGGTGAAAAACCCCTGTAACCTCAACCCAATCGCCGCGGGACTTATAACTGCCCCTGTTCATTATCTGGCTGGAGAGGGAAAGCGGGGTCCAGACGCCGATGGCATCAGCGCCGTCATTCACGTTAATCCAGGCATACTCGCCGCGGGCCATTACGTCTCCTATAACCTCGCCTGTGTAAACTACAACTTTTCCGTCATAAAGCCTGCTGTTTTTGATGAGCTCCGTGCTGCTTACCGGCTGTGCATATACAGGCGTAAGGCTTAAAGCGCAAAACGCAAGACAAAGAGAAGCCAACCCTAAGCCTTTGGTTATGACTTTTGACTGTAAGTTTCCCATTACTTTCCCTTAATAGCTGCAACAAAAAAGCCGATTAAAGTAAATACGGACATAAATTCCAGGCGTCCTGCCCACATCTGCACGATATAGGTAAACTTTAAGGCCTGGGGCATGCCCGGGCTAGTGATCCCGCAAGAGAGGCCAACATTAGCTGCCGCTGAGGTTGATTCAAATAAAGAATCCAGAAAAGGATAGCCAAAAAACATCCCTATCAGCGCGCCCAAGGCATATAATAAAAAATAGGCCAGCGTAATCAAAATCGCCGGACGCACCTGCCTGTCTTCCAAAAATAAATCTTTTATATGATGAAACCGCTTGACTACGATGGCTCGGCCGGGCAGAATAATCCTCTTGATATCCTCCTGCATAGCCTTATAGACAATACCAATACGCAGCATCTTGATCGCGCCGGTAGTAGAGCACACCCCGCCGCCCAAGGCCATGGCCGAGATGACGCCCACTAAAGCCATATGACTCCAGTCCTGGTTAAACTGCAAAGCATAAACTGTCTGAAAACCCGTGCCGGTATGCCCGGAGATAAGTTGATAAAACCCCTTGCGAAACAAGGTCATTACCCCCGGATACACTCCCAGTTGTTTCAGCCCCAGGGCAACGATAAAAAAAGTAATCATAATGGTAACAAAAAGGGTCCGGGTCTCGATATTCTTGAATATCTCCCTGCGATTACCCATCCAGATACTATAGTGCAATTTAAAATTCATCGCACCCAAGATCATGAAGGAGATAGTGGCTATCTCAAAGGCAAAACTGTGGTAATAAAGTATGTTCTGCGACTGCGGGGTGAAACCACCGGTATCAAATGCAGCCATAAACACGCAGGCCCCGTGGAAAAAAGCGTTGAACGCACCCATACCGTTAGAAAGGCCGATTATGCCTAAAGTCAGGGTGCCTAAGGCCAGATATACTATGCTGACTATCCAGATAAAACGGCTGGTATGAATTATATTGGGCATGATCCTCTCGTCGCGCGCCTCCCCCACGTACATCTTAAAAGCCCCGGCACGGCCCTTTACAAAAAAGGAGAGGGCGATAATCACTATGCCTTGGCCTCCAATAAACATAATCAGATGCCGCCAAAGATTATGGGTCAGGGAGAGATGGTCCAGGTCCTGCACTAAAGTCAGGCCGGTAGTGGCAAAGCCAGACATAGCATCAAAACAGGCATCCAGATATGACTTCCAGTGCCCGCTTAAATAAAGCGGTATTGCGCCCAACAACATTGCCACCAGCCAGGCAAAAGAAACCACAATCATACCCTGCATCCAGTTGAGATCCTTATCGGTAAAACAGAGCTTGGTTAAAATGATCCCGAAAATCAGGGTTATCTCAATGCCAATGATAAAATCTAGGGTAGGATTGACCTCTCTTAAGACAAGGCCAAAAATAATAGGCACGAGCATAGTCAGGCCAAGGCCAATAATAATCTTGCCTAAGTAATATCCGATATTTTTTACGTCTTCCAGGCGGGGCCTAAGAATCATCGCGGCA
Organism: uncultured Planctomycetales bacterium; assembly: GCA_964554825.1. Classification (GTDB taxonomy): domain Bacteria; phylum Omnitrophota; class Gorgyraeia; order Gygaellales; family Profunditerraquicolaceae; genus VGKF01. The sequence goes on along the minus strand of CAZKQC010000073.1, from coordinate 4,332 downwards.
GTGATAATGCCAGGCAGATTATAAATGCCGCCAGCATTATCGTTAAGGTGTACAGGACTTCAACGCCTATACCTAAGACCGGTTTGGACAGGGAGCTTAGTTTCATTATAACTTGCCTACCAGTAATTGCAACAACTGCGGTTCGTTTCCTATGACCGTAAGGGCAATAACATCGTCTGCGGGCTGCAAGAACGTATCCCCTTTGGGAATAATTACCTCTTCCCCGCGCACAATAGAAACCAACACGGAATTATCCGGCCAGCGTATATCATGCACTTGTTTGTTTATAATGGGGGAGTCCTTAGGCAGATCTACGCGCACGATCGCAAGCTTGCCGCGCTTGAAACTCATCAGATTCACAAAGTCAGAGAAAGAAACCTCTTCCTCTATGATCTTAGCGATAATCCTGGTGGAGTCGATGGGCACATCTATGCCCAGTTCGGAAAAAGTGTACTCATTGTCTGGATTATTGACCCTGCCTACGCTGCGACGCACGTTAAATATCTCTTTGGCTAACTGACAGATAATGAGATTGTCTTCATCGTCACCCGTAACTGCCGCCACCACATCAGCCCGCTTGACCCCGGCCTCTTCCAGGATGCGCGGATCGCATCCGTCACCGTTGACCACCAAAACTTCCAGCTGCTTGGCGATCTCTTCGCAGACGAGCTTATCCTTATCCACCACGCTCACCGTGTGTTTAGCCAAAAAAAGTCTCTTGGTTAAGAAATACCCGACTTTCCCTGCGCCTACAATCACAATATGCATAGCTTATCCTCTGATAATCTTTATATGCCGAACTTCTCTTTTATCTTTTTTAGACTGGCTACCCTAATCGCGGCCATAAGTGTATCTCTTGCCCGCAGAACGGTGGAGGGCTGGGGTATACTTACCCCCTCCAGCCTTTTTAAAGCTACCACCAGAAATTCCTCCGGGATATTTATATCCTGGACGGTTTTTCCTATGAGGTCATTTTTGACCTCAATCTCGATTATGCCTAAGTCTTTGGTTTCAATCAGGTAGCTGGAGAAACGGCTTTCGATAATCTTGTCTCTGAGCATGGAGGCAAAAAGCATGGTCCCGCTGATGATATCCAGCCCCAAGGCGGCATATATATGTGCGCGCTGCGGGTCATAGACCCGGGCCAATACTTTGGGCACTTGAAATATTTTTTTGGCTACCTGGGCCGAGATCAAATTTGTATTATCCCCGTTGGTAACCGCGCAGAAGGCATCGCTCTTCTCAACCCCCGCCTGTTTCAATAAATTCAGGTCAAACCCGTTGCCCACCAGGGTCAGGCCATTAAAGGCATCTCCGAGCCGCTCAAAAGAAGAAGAGGTTTTATCGATTACCACTACATCATGCCCCTCGGAGGATAAGAGCTTAGCGAGCTCCGAACCTACCCTGCCGCAACCCACTATTATGATATACATGGCATCCCCTCTTTATTTCTTTTTGGCTAACTCCAGCAGCTTTTTAAAGGCTAGGCTATCCCTGATTGCCAAATCTGCCAGAATTTTTCTGTCTAAGGCAATCTTTGATTTTTTAAGCCCGCTCATAAACTGGCTGTAGGTCATACCTGCCTGACGACAGGCGGCATTAATGCGCACTACCCACAGGCGCCGGAACTCCCTCTTTTTGTTGTGCCTGTCACGGTAGGCATAGACCAGCGCGTGCATGAGTGCCCGGCGCGCCTGCTGATATTGTTTGCTGCGGTCTCCCCAAAATCCCTTTGTCTGTTTTAGTGTCCTTTTTTTTCTTCTTCTGGTAGCGACGCTGTGTTTAACTTTAGCCATATACTCTATACGCTCCTTTTCTTTACGGAACTACCCATATGGTAGCATTCTTTTAATATATTTTATATCTTTTTTTCCTTTGACTGTCTTTGCGCGTCTGAGGCGCCGGACCCTGGCGGTTGTTTTACTGGAAAGCAGGTGGCTCTTGCCGCAAGGAGCATATTTTATCTTGCCTTTCTTGGTTAAGCGCAATCTCTTAGTAACCCCTTTTCTGGTTTTTAGTTTTGGCATAATTTTCCTCTTTTTTATTTGGGGGCAATCACTAAAGACATAATCCTGCCTTCCAGGCTAGGGTCTTTCTCTATTTGCCCGTCGTTGTGCGTATCGATGATGAACCTGTCTAAAATCTTCTTGCCTAAATCCATATGTTCCATCTGTCTGCCACGGAAGAAGAGACTCACCTTGACCTTGTCTTTCTTCTTAAGGAAGCTTATGGTTTGCTTAAGTTTGACCTGGTAATCGTGATCGTCGATATTCGGCTTTACGCGGATCTCTTTGATATGTACCTGATGCTGATGTTTCTTGGCCTCGCGCTCTTTCTTCTCCTGGTCATACTTAAACTTGCTGAAATCTATGATGCGACAGACTGGAGGGCTTGCCTGAGGAGCTACCTCAACCAGATCCAGTTCGTATTGATTGGCTGTTTCTATTGCTTTTTGGATAGTAACTACCCCCAGCTGATTGCCTTCGGGGCCAACCAGTCGCACCTGTGGTACGCGTATCCTATCGTTTATACGGATAAATTTTTTTATCGCACACCTCCTGGTTTAGTCAGGCTGACGCAGAAGCGCCGGGCCTCATTTGTTATGTTCTGCTAACTCTTCCTTAAACCCTGCTAGAAATTGCGCTATAGCTACAGCGCCTAAATCGCCCTTACCTCTCTTACGCACCGCCACGCTCTGATTTGCTGCCTCGCGTTCACCCACCACCAGCACATAAGGGGTCTTTTCTAATTCTGCTTCGCGTATACGCTTATTCAAGGTTTCATTACGATTATCTACGCCCACCCTGATTGCCTCTGCCTCTAAGCTCTCTTTGACCTGATTAGCGTAGGGCTCCAGCTCTGGTTTTATAGGCAGGATGACTACCTGCACGGGCGAAAGCCACAAGGGAAGAGCTCCTGCGTAATGCTCAACCAGCGCTCCCGTGAAACGCTCAAGACTACCCAGCAATACCCTATGCAGCATAATTGGCTGTTTTTCCCGGCCGTCAGAATCAACGTAGCTAAGGCCAAAACGCGCAGGCAGGGCAAAATCACATTGTATGGTCGCACACTGCCATTTACGGTTGAGGGCATCTTTTAATTTGATATCGATCTTCGGGCCGTAAAACGCCCCCTCGCCAACATTGACATCAAAAGAAAGGCCCTTTTCTTTCAGGGACTCTTCCAGGGCAAGGGTAGCCTTTTGCCAGTCATCTTCGCTGCCGATATATTTTGCAGGCCTTGTGCTCAGTTCAATACCCAGGGAATCGAACCCGAATACCTTCATGGTATCAAATACAAAGTCTATGACCAGCTTGATCTCGTTCTTGAGCTGCTCGGGTAAACAGAATATATGCGCATCATCCTGGGTAAAGCCGCGCACGCGTAAGAGCCCATGCAAAACCCCGGCCTTTTCATGCCTGTAGACCGTGCCTAGTTCAAAAAACCGTAGCGGTAAATCTCTATAGCTACGACTTTTTGATTTATAAATCAGGATATGCCCCGGGCAATTCATCGGCTTTAAGACAAACTCTTTATCGTCGATATTTAAGGTATACATGTTCTCTTTATAATAATCATAGTGCCCGGAGGTCTTCCAAAGGCCTGCCTGCATAATATGCGGGGTCATCACCAGCTGATAGCCGCGCTTTAGGTGCTCCTCTTTCTCGTAATCCTCGATGATCTTGCGCAGCATTGCGCCCTTAGGATGGTAAAAGACCAGGCCTGCCCCGGCTTCTTCATGGTAGATATCAAAGAGCTCTAAGGCCGGACCTAATTTTCTATGGTCGCGAAGCCTAGCCTCTTGTAGATTTTTTAAATATGCATCCAGTTCTGCCTTACTGACAAAGCAGGTCCCATAAATCCTCTGCAGCATGGGATTAGTCTCTATGCCGTGCCAATACGCCCCGGCAACCGACAATAACTTAAAGGCCTTGATTTCTCCGGTTGATTTTATGTGCGGGCCGCGGCAGAGATCCAGGAAACCGGTACCTGTCTTATATATCGATACTTTTTCATCCGTAAGTCCCTGGATAAGCTCGACCTTATAATCCTCTTTGAGGCCCTTAAACAGCTCCAGCGCCTTCTCGCGCGCAAGTTCTTCCCGGAGGAAAGGCTCGTCTTTAGTTATGATCTCCCGCATCTTCTCTTCTATGCGGGATAGATCCTCGTCGGTAAAAGGCTCTTGTCTATCAAAGTCATAATAAAAACCCTCCTCTATCGAGGGACCAATGGCAAGCCTGGTCCCTGGCCAAAGCTCTTTCACCGCCTGCGCCATTACATGCGAACAAGAGTGTCTTAAGGTATCAAGATCCATCTTCAGTATTTTTGCTC
>CAZKQC010000072.1:0-7066 GCA_964554825.1 uncultured Planctomycetales bacterium | reverse complement strand
CTCATCAGGGCCGGGGACAGGATAGTGGTGGGTGTTTCCGGCGGGCCTGACTCCGTGGCCCTCCTATATATATTAAACAGCTTAAAGAAAGAATTAAAAATCAGCCTGCATATCGCCCACCTGGACCATATGCTGAGGAAAGATTCCTCTAAAGACCGTTATTTTGTCGAGGCACTGGCCTCAAAGCTAAAAATCCCCATAACCGCAGCCAGTATTAATGTGGCTGCCTTATCCAGACACGGCTGCACGGAGGAGATTGCCCGGAATGCACGGCTGGGTTTTCTTTTCAGGGTAGCCAGGAGTTTTAAGACGCGTAAGATTGCGCTGGCGCATAACTTTGACGACCAGGCCGAGACCGTGCTGATGCGTATCCTGCGCGGGGCAGGACTTTACGGGCTCTCGGGCATACTCCCTAAAAGAGATATCTGGGGGTTTACCGTCATCCGGCCGCTGATCGAAGTAAGGCGTCTGGATATAGAGGCGTTCTTAAAAAGGAAAAAGATCAAGCCGCGTATAGATAAAACCAACCTCCAGGATCTTTATTTCAGGAACAAGATACGCAACAGCCTGCTGCCGATCCTTGAGAAGAAATACAACAGGAATATCAGGGAGGTTTTGGGCAATATGGCCTCTAGCTGCGCCTTTGATTACGATTATTTGAGCCGCAAGGCTAATGCGGCAGCAAAGCTTATGGGCAAGAGGATCAGTATAGATAAATTCCTTAAGCTGCACCCGGCAATGCGCAGGCTCATCCTGCGCCTTAGGATTGCACGTCTAAAAGGAGATACGCGCAGGCTCACCTTCAAGCATATTAAGGAAATAGAGGATTTGATTTTAAGGCGCCCTTCGAATTCTATCGTTGATCTGCCTGGGGAGATATCCGTAGTCAAGAAGAAGAATTCCCTCTCAATCTACCGCAGAAAACAATAAGAAATACTTGATTTTATAGCTATTTAAATATATAATAAAAAATCTAACCAATTTTATTAATAAGCTGTCTTTAACTAAGTTAGCTATGAAAGGGAGCAATAAAATGGCAGGCGATAATATTCCTAAGCCTAAGAGAAACAACATATTCAGACGTTTTCCCTGGGGTTGGGTATTTGCGATTATTATATTTTATTTTCTTATCAGTTCGGTCAATATCTCCATGAACGGGGTGCCCAAGGAGATGGCTTACAGTGATTTTTATAAGCTCTTGAAAGAGTCCCCGGATAAGATTAAATCCGTTGCCAAGATTGAGACCCTGCTGCAGGGAGAATTAAGCGATAGCTCCAAGTTTTTTGTGAATATACCGGAGAATGATACGGAGTTGCTTAATCTGATGCGTCAGAACCTGCGGCGTTTTGAGGTTAAGCCTCCGCGCACCTTATGGGCGAACCTGCTGTATTCGCTGGGGCCTGTGGTCCTCTTGATATTTTTCTGGTGGATGATGGCTAACCGCGGAGAACAGCTGGGAAACCGCGTTATGTCCTTTGGGAAGATGCGGCCTAAGATCCACAGCGATAAAGAAGGGGAGGGAGTTACCTTCAATGATGTGGCAGGGGTGGATGAAGCCAAAGAGGAACTGCAGGAGGTAATTGAGTTCCTCAAAGACCCCAAGAAATTTCAAAAGCTAGGCGGCAAAATCCCCAAAGGAGTTTTATTAGTCGGTCCTCCGGGATGCGGAAAGACCCTGATTGCCAAGGCAGTGGCAGGAGAGGCAGGCGTGCCTTTCTTTTCCATTAGTGGTTCTGATTTTGTGGAGATGTTCGTGGGCGTGGGGGCATCCAGGGTGCGTGACCTCTTTGAACAGGGCAGGCGCGCTGCCAAGACATCAGGTAAGGGAGCGATAATATTTATAGACGAGATAGATGCCGTAGGCCGCTTGCGTTTTTCCGGTATCGGCGGCGGGCACGATGAAAGGGAACAGACCCTTAATGCCCTGCTGGTTGAGATGGACGGTTTTGCGACAGAACAGGGTCTGATACTTGTTGCTGCTACCAACAGGCCGGATACCCTCGATCCTGCGCTGCTTCGTCCGGGAAGGTTTGACCGTACTATCGTGGTGAACCTGCCGGATATTAAAGGCAGGGAAGAGATATTGAAAGTGCATACGCGTAAGTTAAGGCTCGGCCCTTCAGTAGATTTAAAATCCCTTGCCAGCCAAACACCGGGATTCTCCGGAGCGGATATTGCTAATCTTTGTAATGAGGCAGCGCTCCTGGCTGCCAGGCACAGTAAAGACTCAATAGAGATGATTGATTTTGAGAAATCAGTTGAGAGGGTCCTGATGGGCCCTGAAAAAAAGAGCCACATTATTTCAAAGAGAGAAAAAGAAATTACCGCGCTCCATGAGTCCGGGCATGCGCTTCTTTCCCTGCTTTTACCGGAGGTAAATCCCCTGAAGAAGGTTTCCATAATTCCCAGGGGGCTGGCAGGAGGATACACCTTCACCCCGCCTTTAGAAGACAGGCATTATTGGACAAGGAGGGAGTTGATTTCCGAGATTGCCATGATGCTGGGAGGCAGGGCCTCCGAGGAGATAAACCTGGGAGAGGTGACTACAGGCGCGCAGAACGACCTCGAGATGGCCACGCATATGGCCAGGCGTATGGTTACGCAGTTCGGCATGTCAAGCAAGCTGGGCAATGTAACCCTGGGCAGAAGAGAGGGCCTCGTATTCCTGGGTAGAGATATCATGGAAGAGAAAAACTACAGCGAGGAGACCGCCAGGCTTATTGATGAAGAAGTCAAAGAGATAATCGAAGACGCGTTCACCAAGGCCAGGAACCTGTTGCGGGAAAACTTAGATAAGCTTAAGCTTCTCTCCAATACCCTGATGGAAAAAGAGGTATTGGCAGGCGAGGAAGTAAAAAAACTCCTGGGGATAGAAAAAGCAGATCTTGCTTAGCGGCTAAAATGATGAACGTCCTGGAAGTAGGCAATCCCAAAAACATAGAACACCTGATGCGCCAGATTAAGGTGGATAGCTACGGCATAAAGATTATGCTGCCTAAGGCTATCACGCATTTGATAAAGTTAAGCTCTGTCTCTAATATTACAGCCAATATCCTCAAGCAGGAGATGCTCTCTTTGGGCGCTGATGTTGCGATTGCAAGGGGCGCGCTTACCGGTAAGACCAGAAAGACAGACTGCCTGATTATGGGGAATATGGCGCAATTTAAGCGCCTGAACCAAAAATTGAAAAAGCAGCCTTTTGGTTTAAGCAGCGTAGCCGATGAATTATCCCGGGGGCTGAATAATTACCAGAAAGAAAGTTTCGTTGTGGCTGCGGGTAAGTACAAGCTTAATTTAGGTGAACGCACCAGGATTATGGGCGTGTTAAATATTACTCCGGATTCTTTCAGCGGAGACGGCTTATACCCCCGATTTAGCGCGGAGTATGTCTTAAGGCTTGCTGAAAATATGGAGCGCGAAGGAGCTGATATTATTGATATAGGGGGAGAGTCATCCAGGCCGGGGGCCGCGAGGGTGACGCTGAAGGAAGAATTATCCCGGACCATACCGCTAATAAAAAAACTGAGAGCCAAGATCAAGGTCCCTATATCTATCGATACCTATAAGCCGGAAGTAGCCAGGCAGGCCCTGGATAACGGGGCGGTTATTGTAAACGACATAACCGGGCTTGGCAACGGTAAGATGGCAAAGGTAATAGCTGAATACGGCTGCGCCGTAGTGATTATGCACATGAAGGGCAAACCTGCAAACATGCAGCTTAATCCGCAATACCGTGATGTAGTCGTAGATATAGTAGCCTTTCTGGATAAAGCAATAAAGCACTCCTTGGCTTTAGGGGTCAAGGAAGATAAAATAATTATTGATCCCGGCATAGGGTTCGGCAAGACCCTCCAGCATAATCTGGAGATCCTAAAGAGGCTGAGTGAATTTAAAATTTTAGGCAGGCCTATACTCTTAGGTACTTCCAGGAAGTCCTTTATCGGCAAGATATTGAATGCGCAGCCTCAAGAGAGGGTTTTTGGCACCGTATCCAGCTGTGTGTTGGCAGCCCAAAAAGGAGCGCATATATTAAGGGTGCATGACGTTAAAGAGGTGAGGCAGGCCCTGGATGTCTTTGATAGCGTAAATAAAATATGAGCGCATTGGGTATGTTAACTGTCTGGAAGCCGATTGTAGAGGTAGCAATACTCTGGCTTGTGATCTATCATATTATGCTTTTTTTTGAGGGCACCCGCGCCATACAGGTCCTGCGCGGTATAGTTATCCTTTTGCTGGCGTTTTTTCTTTTTCAGAAAACAGAGCTGGTCATACTGGACTGGCTGCTTACAAAATTATTCGCTATCTCTATTATTGCTATCCTGATTATTTTTCATCCGGAAATACGCCAAGGCCTGGCGCGCCTGGGGCAGCGCCATCTCTTTGCCGCAGCCCTCAATGAAGAGGAGCTGGATTATATATTGAGCGAAGTGGCTAAGGCCAGCGAAACCCTTGCCAAGTCTAAAATCGGCGCCCTTATCGCCATAGCAAAAGAAGACCCCCTGACCGCCTACATCGAAAGCGGAATACAGCTTGACGCTAAGATATCCACGGAATTGATACAGACTATATTTACTCCCGGCAGCCTTCTTCATGACGGCGCTCTTATCATTCAGCAGGGACGTATTGTTGCCGCAGGATGTCTTTTTCCCCTGACCCCCAGCCAGGATTTAAGCCGCATATTCGGTACGCGGCATCGCGCAGCGCTGGGCTTGAGCGAAGAGACTGATGCAGTAGTGGTGGTGATTTCAGAGGAGAGGCAGGATATATCCCTGGTATATAGCGGCAGGCTTTACAAAGATTTAAGCCGCGAAGAGCTCTCTGCCAAGATAAAGGAGATCTTAAGGAGTAGTAAAAAACATGCCTAAAACAAAGGTCAGTATCAGCTATCGCGTCATACATTTATTCACCTATCACCCCTGGCTTAAGATTATCTCTCTGGTATTAGCCGTGTTGGTATGGTTTTATGTCAGGGGACAGATAAATCGTTTCAATTACTGACATGCCTACCCTGGGCGTGAATATTGACCATGTGGCTACGCTAAGGCAGGCCCGTGGAGGTGCTGAGCCGGATCCGATCCTTGCTGCAATGCTTGCGCAATCAGCAGGCGCAGAGAGCATAGTGGCGCATTTAAGAGAAGACCGCAGGCACATTAAAGAGAGGGACCTCTTTCTTTTAAAAGAAGTGGTAAAGGTAAAATTAAACCTGGAGATGTCTGTCCAGGAAGATATCGTAGATATCGCCTGCAAGGTAAAGCCCGAGCAGGCGACGCTTGTTCCGGAGAAGAGGCAGGAGCTGACTACGGAAGGCGGATTGGATGTATTATCCGGCTTTAAGAAGATAAAGCAGGTAGCGGCAAGGCTGCGTAAGAATGGGATTTGCGCAAGCATTTTTATTGACCCGGATATAAAACAGATAGCTGCTGCCAGGAAAACAGGCGTAAATATGATAGAGCTGCATACCGGCAGTTATTCCCTGGCTAAAAGCCAGGATGAGAGAGACAGGTATTTTCAGGAGCTGGTAATAGCAGCGCGTTACGCAAGGGCTAATAACCTGCATGTCTTTGCAGGGCACGGATTGAATTACTGCAATGCCTCCAGGATTGCCGGCATCAAAGAGATAGAAGAGCTTAATATAGGGCATTCCATAGTCTCCCGGGCAGTATTTGTGGGCATGGATCAGGCAGTCAGGGAGATGAAGGCTCTGATAATATGATTGTAGGCACGGGTGTGGATATAATCGAGGTCAGGCGCCTGCGCCAGGCAATAGAGAAATGGGGCAGAAGTTTTTTAGAGCGTGTTTTTACCGGCGAAGAGTTAGAGAATGCAAAAAACCGGACGAGCCCCTATCAGCACCTTGCCGGAAGGTTTGCTGCCAAGGAAGCGGTGTTTAAGGCGTTGGGTGATAGCGGCCTTACCTGGAAGGACGTGCAGATTTTAAATGATAAGGAAGGCAGGCCGCGCTGCGTGCTCCTGCGCGATAAAGACAGGAGAAAAGAAGTCCATGTTTCTATCTCACACGTAAAAAATTATGCGGTTGCCAACGCCATTATTACGCAGAAGGCTTAATTCCAATAAGGGCGATTTTGGCCATGTTTTTATATTAGCCGGTTCGCCTAGATTTTCAGGGGCTGCGGTTTTATCTTCCGAGGCAGCGATGCGTTCAGGCTCAGGCCTGGTTACCCTGGGTATCCCGCAGGGCTTAAATAATGCGGTCATAAAAATAAAACCCAGGGAGGTAATGACATTACCTTTGCCTGCAACAAAAGAAGGTTCTTTAAGCCTGAGTGCTTATAGAAAGATAAAAGATTTTATAAAAGATATAGATGTGCTTCTCATAGGGCCGGGTTTAAGCACCAATAAATCAACGAAGAGCCTGGTCAGGAAGATTATTTTTTCTTTCGATAAACCCCTGGTAATTGACGCTGACGGCTTGAACGCCCTGGCAGGTAAACCAGATAAATTAAAATTGTTCTCCGGGAAGGTAAAAGACGTAGTGCTTACTCCGCACCCGGGAGAGATGAGCAGGCTCTTGGGGATAAGCGTAAAAAAAGTTCAGGAAAAAAGAGAAGAGCTTGCCAAAGAGTTTGCCAGGGATAACAACGTAACGTTGATATTGAAAGGTTTTCGCACGGTGGTTGTTGATCCGCGGGGCGGCCTGTATATTAATAGTACCGGTAACCCCGGGATGAGTACGGCAGGCAGCGGAGATGTGCTTTCGGGTATAGTAGCTTCGTTCTTGGGGCAGGGGTTAACTGGCTTTTCTGCCGCGAAATACGCGGTTTACCTGCATGGCTTAGCCGGAGATTTAGCTGCGAAAAAAAAGACGCAGCTGGGCATGATTGCCTCGGATATTATAGAGAAAATTCCTGAGGCGATTAAAAAGAGCAATTAAATGGCTATCACTAAACAAAAAGGAGATATTGCGGAAGCATTCGTTACTTATCTGCTCAAGCAGAATGGATTTAATGTCCTTATTCCGTGGGGTGAAGATAATAGGTATGATCTTGTTAGTGAGAAAAACGGAATTTTTAAGCGCATTCAAGTTAAGTATGCTACTCCTAAAGAT
>CAZKQC010000071.1:0-7070 GCA_964554825.1 uncultured Planctomycetales bacterium | reverse complement strand
GCCTGGGTGACCATCGCTCTCTGGATGAGGTTATCGGTTCGCTTATTTCAACCGGCTCTATCCCCAGTTTTTGCGCTGCCTGCTATAGAAAAGAGAGAACCGGAGAGGCATTTATGAATCTGGCCAGGCCCGGGACCATCAAAGGCAAATGCAGTTTTAATGCCCTGGTCACCTTAAAGGAGTATCTGGATGATTTTGCCTCTGTCTCCGTGAGAGAGGCAGGCTATAGGCTTATACGCAATGTTTCCCTGTCATTAGAAAAAGAAGAGCTTACCCTACTTGAGAAATTCTTTGCGGATATAAGCCAGGGGCTGCGTGATGAATATGTATAAGATAGAAGAACTGCTTAAAAAAGTATATTCCCAGAATCCCTGCCACAGCGAGGAGCTGGAATATCTTTTGTCCATCGAAGAGGAGAAAGATATAGCCATGCTTTTTTCCTTTGCTGACCGCGTGCGCCGGGAATTCATGGGCGAGGGGATACTCTTAAGGGGGATTATCGAGTTCTCTAATTTCTGCAGGAATAGCTGTTTTTACTGCGGCCTGAATAAAAATAATATCACTCTTTCTAGATACCGCTTAAGCAAGGACCAGATTATGGATTCTGTCAGGCAGCTATCTTCTTACGGAATCAAGACCGTGGTTTTACAGTCAGGAGAGGATGATGAATTGGACGCCTGCTGGTTAAAGGATGTTATTGCGCAGATAAGATCAATTTTTGGCATTGCGATTACACTTTCCTTAGGCGAAAGGGATAGGCATGATTATAAGCTCTGGAGAGGGGCAGGCGCAGACAGGTATCTATTAAAGATCGAGACTACTAATAGTAAGCTGTATGGATCTTTACACCCGGGGATGAGTTTTGAAAACAGATTAAGGTGCCTGCAGGATTTAAGGAATTTAGGTTATCAGGTAGGCTCGGGTAATATTATCGGATTAAAAGGGCAGAGCATAAAAGATATAGCCGGGGATATTTTATTTTTCCAGGCAGGTGAGTTTGATATGCTGGGTATCGGTCCCTTTATTCCGCACAACAAAACTCAACTTGGCAAAGAGAAGCCGGCAGATGCAGGGCTTACGCTTAAGGCGTTGGCGCTTACGCGTATCGTGACCAAGAATGCTCATCTTCCCGCGACTACTGCCCTGGGCAGCTTAGGAGGGGATTTACGGCCGCAGGGTTTAAGCGCGGGCGCCAATGTCCTGATGCCTAATTTTACTCCGCAACCATACAGAAAGCTTTATGAGATATACCCGGGGAAGAGATGCCTGGAGGAGGCAGCAGGCAGTTGTTCTTCCTGCGTGGAGATAATGGCGGATTCGCTGGAGAGGTTTATAGATTATTCCCGCGGAGATTCCTTAAAACTTAAGAAAGAGGCAGGTGTAAATGTATAGGACGCCGGCGAGCAATAGATTGCATATCGGGATATTCGGCAAGAGAAATACCGGAAAATCGAGCCTGATCAATGCCCTGACCGGCCAGGATACCGCGATAGTCTCCACTGTCGCAGGCACAACCACTGATCCGGTATATAAAGCAATGGAGATACTTCCTATCGGCCCCTGCATGCTGATAGATACTGCAGGTATTGACGATGAGGGGCTCTTGGGCGAGGAGCGGGTTAAACGCACGCTCAAAGTTTTAAGAAAGACCGATGTAGGGCTTATTGTGGTAGAGCCTGCGACCAGAATAGACGCTTTCGAGCAAGAATTGTTTGGGGTATTTAAGAATAAGGAACTCCCCTTCTTGTTTGTGGTTAATAAATGCGAACTTAAAGGGAGCCTGGCCAAAGAATACCTCAAGGCTAAACAGCTTCCTTATATAGAGGTAAGCGCCGTACATAATATTGGGATAGAAGAGTTAAAGCTGAAAGTTATGGAGATGGCGCCAGCGCACTGGTCTCCTATACCCCTGGTTGGAGATATTATTGGGCAGGGCGATAACGTGGTATTGGTCTGTCCTATCGACAGCGCCATGCCGCAGGGCAGGCTCATCCTGCCGCAGGTGCAGGTGATGCGCGACGTTTTGGATAACAATGCCGCGGCAATTGTAACCAAAGAAACTGAACTTAAAGAAGCGATTGCTTCCTTAAGAGAAAAACCGAAGCTGGTGATTACAGACTCGCAGGTTTTTGAGACTGTGCGCGATGAGCTCCCGCAGGATATACCGCTGACCTCTTTTTCTGCAGTTTTCGCCAGGCATAAGGGAGACTTGAATGCCTTTGTCCGGGGAGTCTATGCAGTTGATGATTTGGATGATGGAGACGAAATCCTTATTGCCGAGGCTTGCACTCATCATATACAGCCTGAGGATATCGGAAGAAGCAAGATTCCTACCTGGCTTATGAATTACACCCATAAAGAGCTGCATTACGAGGTAACCGCAGGAGGGGACTTTCCGCAGGATTTAAGCCGCTTTAAGCTGATTATCTCCTGCGGTGGGTGTATGGTTAACCGCCGGGAGATGCTGCATAGGATAGATAAGGCAAAGGCCCAGGGTATCCCGATCACCAATTATGGAATTCTGATGGCGTATCTCTCGGGGATACTGGAGAGGGTAATCCAGCCATTTAAGGATGGCCTGGTGAGGATAGACATGCAGCACAGAAGTTCAGGGATAAAACTAAAACCCAAAGTCATTAAATTTTAACCGTTAAGTTCATTAAAGCATAACCGCCCAGGCAAAAATAGGCTTGGGCTTTTTATTTAGCGGAGTTATAATAGAAAATAAATAACAAAAGGGGCATACGTGAAAAGCAGGGTATATTTTATAGCGGTAAGCGAAGATGAGAGCTCCGGGGTTATCGAGGACAAGCTACTACGCCTGCTCCAGGTAAGCCGCATCGCTGATTGTATCGGCCGGAAAGAGAGCGTTGCAGTAAAGATGCATTTTGGGGAAGAGGGTAATACCGGCTATGTGCATCCTGAGTATTTACGCATAATCTGCGATGCAATTAAGGAAAGAGGCGCCAGGCCTTTTCTTTCGGATACCAATACCCTTTATCGCGGCAGGCGTGTTAATTCTAAAGAGCATCTTAAGCTTGCCCACGAGCACGGATTTACTAAAGGTGCCATAGGCACCCAGGTTATAATACCCGATGAGACTAAAAAAGAGAATGTCGCAGAGCTTGAAATTAACCAAAAGTTTATTAAAACAGCCAAGGTACTGAAGATATTCACAGAGGCAGACGCAATAGTCGGCGTGGCGCATTTTAAAGGCCATATCATGACCGGGTTCGGAGGCGCGCTAAAGAATCTGGGTATGGGCTGTGCTGCCAGGGAGGGGAAGCTCGCCCAGCATTCGGATATCTCGCCTGTCGTTATTTTAAAAAATTGCACCGGCTGTAACGCCTGCGTTGGAGCCTGTCCGGTAAAGGCTATATCTCTCATCGATAAAAAATCAAATATCGATAGTGCAAAATGCATTGGCTGCGCCTCCTGCATTGCCGCCTGCAATTTTAGCGCGATTGAGGTTAATTGGGCTGCTGGAGGAGAGACTATTCAGGAGAAGATGATTGAGTATGCCGGGGCTATCTTGAGCGGGAAAGGCAAGAAGAGTGTCTTTGTCAATTTTGCCCTTAAGATTACCAAGGAATGCGATTGTCTGGCTAAAGATGACCCCAGGATTTCTCCTGATGTGGGGATCCTGGTTTCGGCTGACCCGGTCAGCATTGACAAGGCCAGCCTTGACCTGGTTATTGAGGCTTGCGCTAGGGATATCTTTAAAGAAGCGCATCCTGAAAGAGACGGCAACAAACAGCTGCATTATGCGCAGGCGCTCGGCTTAGGCAGGCTTGAATACGAATTGATAACCGTAGAATGAAGATAAGGTATGAGGTAGACCCGCACAACCGGCTTATTGCCGCAAGGACAAAAAAAGAATCAACTATTCCCAGATACAGAGAGGTCCTGGAGGGAAGATTCAGCATAGGCAAGGACAACTCTCTTTACTATCACTTAAAGAAATCGAGCAATATTGATCTGCCGCAACAGATAAAATTTTCAGGGAGCTGGTCACTGGATAAGCAGCGTAATCTGGTCTTGACCTTAGACAAATGGAATAACCAGTGCCAGGGGGATAAGCTGGTCATAGGCTGTAATATTATATCCGCGAAAGCCGGGGAGCTTGCGTTTTCAGTCATGACCAGAAAAGGCGAAGATAAAAGCGAATTCTATATCCTAAAACTTTCAGGCCTCTGGCAGGCGGATGAATATAACCGGTTGTGCTTTAACGCAGAAAAAGAAAAAGGCTCCCCTGACAGGCTTACGCTTGAGGCTGGCTGGGAGGTCGACCGTAAAAACAAGCTCACCTATTCTTATACCAGGAAAGACTTAAGAAGGAAAAAACAGATTATTCAGTCCGTATCCTTCCAGGGTTATTGGGCAATAGCGGATAAACGCCGGTTATCTTACGTTATGAGCAGCTCTTTGCATTCGCAGTTTGATTTTCAGGCCAGTTTTGAAAAACCGCTGCAAAACGCCATTCAATACAGGATAGGCATGGGCTTAGCTGCCAAGGATAAATCCGTAAAAATATTTGGCAGCTGGAAGATTAATGAAAGGCTGGGTGTATCTTTTGAGGCGCAGGGGGATGAGGAGAGAAACCGGGCTATCCTTTTTTCCGCCTCTTACAAGATAGACAGCAGAGATAACTTAGAGGTTTGTTTTCGCAACAGATTAAACCAGGACCTGGGGCTGGAGGCGAAAATATCCAGGAGATTTTTTGGCGAGCAGGGAGAGGCTTTTATCCGGGCCCTTGTATCGGAGAAAGAAAAGGGAGTTTCTGCCGGAGTCGGCCTGCGCTGGTGAGACAATGCCTTCCATAAAAAAACAGCTGATTATTTTATTGTTTGGCCTGGCGCTGTATATAGCGATTACTTCGGGAGGGTTTCTCTTTTTACGCAGCCTTTCTATTGCGGTTAGTGCAGCGGTTCTCGCAGAGTCACTCGCCCTGTATCTTAAAAATAAAAAGATCTCCTGGAGCGAAAGCTCGGTTATAACAGGGATAATCATAGGCTTTGTGTTCTCTAGCGATTCTACCTCCGTAGTCCTGATACTGGCTTCTTTACTTGCCATCTCCTCAAAATATCTTATCCGCATAAATAAACGGCACCTTTTTAACCCTGCCGGACTGGGGATATTTCTGGTAATGTTGTTACTGGGTGCTAACAGCGAATGGAAGGGGACGTACCTGTGGTATATACTTGTGCCGCTGGGATTATACCTGGCCTATAAGACCCGTAAGCTAGAACTGCTTATTGGTTATTTCTTGGGTACCTTTATCTTGTTCGGGGTGCAGGCGTTTTGGCAGAAGAGCCCGCTTTTAAATATTCCAGGCACCTTCAGTTATTTTTTTATTTTTATTATGCTGATTGAGCCAAAGACCACACCCTCTAAAACAACGGCTAAAATTGTTTTTGGCCTGGACGTAGCAGCCGCAATTTTTATTTTTAGCAACCTGGGGGTGCGATTTGATGCTGAGCTCGCCAGCCTCTTGCTGCTGAACATGTTTGTCCCAGCATTGAATAAATTACCTGAATTAAAGCCAGGTAAAACGTGAAAGGAGAAAAGATGAAGAGCATAGTGGTAGTTTTAGCCCTGTTTATTTTATCGGTAACCGCCGGTCCTGCCTTGGCGCATCCGCCTTCGGACATAATCATTACTTATGACCCAGTAAGCAAGACCCTGCAGGCAGTTATTAAACACCAGGTCAGCAATCCCCAGAGGCATTTTATCAAGAAGGTAGATGTCTCCTTGAACGGAAAAGAGATACTTATCCAGCATCTGACTAAGCAGGACAGCAATGATGGTCAGACCGTGCATTACGTCATTTCTGACGTGAAAGATTCCGACATATTAGCCGTAGAGGCATACTGCAGCATAACCGGGAAGTTGAAGAAAGAGAAAAAGGCCGGCCAGGCAAGAGAGAAAAAATAGGACGGAATTTTTAATATCTTTGAAAGCGTGAACTTTCTGTTATAATTAATCAGAAAGAAAAAGGTGTTTAGGCAATTTTAGTTTTTATTAACAACAGATACGAAAAGAGGGATTAATGCTGGTCTGGTTGTTTTGGCTGGTGATTTCCGGGGTAGCTGTCGGCTCGATATATATTGTGCGCAGCGTATTATCCGAGCAGGGGACGGAAGAGGACCTGGACAAGAGACGCAAAAAGCATGCCGAGGCAGCAAAAGACTCGGATATAGCTACCAGAGAACAAAAGATCAGTAAGCTTACAGAGCAGTTGAATGCCCTGAAAGAAGAGCTAGAGAAAACAAAAGCAGAATATACCCTGCTGAAGAAAGAATCCGAGGCTGCCATCAAGAACGAGGCCCAGCTTAAGGAGGAGCTCTCCAGGCGCGAGCAATGGGTTGCTAAAAGTGAAGATGCTCTTAAGAAAACAAAGGGAGAGAGTTCTGAATTCGAAAAGAAACTGGCAGAAAAAGATAGAGAGATACAGGAGGGTTTCACCAAGAATGTAGATTTGAACAGGGAGTTAAGAGACGCCGGCGAAAGGTATAAATTACTGGAAAAGGAAGGTAAGGCTAAGTCCGAAGAGATCCAGATCTTAAAGGTGCAGATTGATAAATATATTAAAGATATCCAGGAGCGTATCAAAGAAGTCAAGGCGCACGCGCAGACTATCGCCGGTTTTAAGAAAATGCATGAACAAAATGAATGGGTCTCTAAAGATGATTTCGATAAGTTAAATGATGAATACGATGAGATAGAAAAAGAGCTTGAACAGAGAGAAGAGCAAGTTAAGGCCTTGAGCGAAGAGGTGGCCAGATTAAAGGGTTTATCAGGCCTGCCTCAGGCAGATCGGCAGCAACCTATCCGGGAGGCTGTTGTTGGGAAGCAGGAGGTGGTGCCAGAGGTAGTTCCGGAAATAAAAGAGGAAGAGCCGCAAGCAGCCCCGGAAACAGTCAAGGAAGAGCCGGTTGCCGCAGAAGAACTACCCAAGGAAGAAATCCCGGTTACCGAAGATATTCAGGCTACGGGTGAGGAGATTAAGAAAGAACCTGCCAAAGAGGCTGCCCAGCGCCGCGCTCTCCCGGCCCGGCCAGGACTTGGGA
>CAZKQC010000070.1:0-7115 GCA_964554825.1 uncultured Planctomycetales bacterium | reverse complement strand
TTACCCGGAAAATATCTTGGAAATTTCGTAAAGCTCCATATCCACTGTTTTTAAAGACGTGATCGCTTCCTCTATAGACACATCTACAACCTTGTTGCCTACCAAAGCTACCATCCTGGAGAATTTTTTATTCATTACCAGCTCTACCGCCTTCACCCCGAACCTGGTACCCAGGATCCTGTCAAAGGCAGAGGGGGTGCCGCCTCTTTGGATATGCCCCAGCACGCTTACCCTGGTTTCATAACCTGTCCTCTTCTCGATCTCCTGGCCCAGGATCTCCCCTACGCCGCCAAGCCTTACATGTCCGAACTCGTCGAGCTTTTGTTCCTGGGTAACAAAGGTGCCTTCTTTAAATTGCGCGCCCTCAGCCACGACTACTATACTAAAAGTCTTACCCCTGTTGTGCCTCTTTTTTATAATCCCGCAAACCTCATCGATATCCACGGGTAATTCCGGTATAAGTATAACGTCTGCGCCTCCGGCAATCCCCGCCTCAATGGCGATCCAGCCCGCGTGCCTGCCCATGACCTCTACAACAATAATACGGTGGTGGCTCTCTGCGGTAGTATGGAGTTTATCGATGCACTCCGTAGCTGTATTCAGCGCCGTATCAAAACCAAAGGTATAATCCGTGCAGGAGAGATCGTTATCTATCGTCTTAGGCACCCCTACGATATTAGGCAGGCCGTCTTTAGTCAGCTTGGATGCTACGCCCAGCGTATCTTCTCCGCCTACTGCGATAAGGGCATCCAGGCCTAATTTCTTATAGTTAGCCTGCACCTTCTGGAGCCCCCCCTCTTTCTTGTAAGGATTGGTACGGCTGGTCCCTAATATAGTGCCGCCCTTAGGCAATATTCCGGAAACCGCATCCAGGCTTAAGGGTATGTAGTCGTTTTCAATCAACCCTTTCCATCCGTTTTTTATGCCTACGATCTCGTACCCTTCGCTGATCCCTTTCCTCACTACTGCCCTGATAACCGGATTCAGGCCCGGACAATCTCCACCGCCTGTAAGTATGCCTATCTTTGACATGTTTACTTCCTCCCTATGATGATATTAAAATTTCAAACCCTGCCGTAACCTCCGAATGGTATAGGCGGTTCTTCCTTTATCGATTCCCTTCTCTTCTTTTCTTCGGCAGAAATAATTTTGACCACATGAATCTTTACTATAATCTGTTCTTCCAGGCCCAGGACCTCCTGTATCTTGGATTTTGTAATCTCCTGGAGGCGGGAAGTCAGCTCCGGGATATTTGCCTCTGAGCGCAGAATTACCCTCAGGTCAACCAGTATCCCCTTCTTAGAAGCGATAACATCCGGACGCAATTCTTTTATCTCCGGGATAACGCCCGCCAGCCTCTTTATCAAGTCCTCTACGGCAGAGAGCGCAATAGTTACCTCTCCCGAGGCAGTGGCAAAGGCAATGGTCCGCTCGCGCTGGAAACGGCCCAGGATTAATTGCGCGAAAGAAAAACTGATTAATATCAAAAGCAGTCCGGAGAGCCCCAAGATTATCCTGGCATTCAGGTTATGCTGCAGATAGGCAAGGGAGTTGTTTATATCCTGAGGCTGCAGGAGATTGAAGGCAAAGACTATTAAAACCACGCCTATCATTATAAGGACCACCGCATAAAATAATATCCCTAATACCGTAAATAATCTCATTAGCTACCCCCTCTCTATGCCCTGCACATTGACATTGATATCTTTTATCGAAAGATTGGTCATCTTCTCCAGCGCGTTACGCACGCTCTCCTGCACGCGGTTGGAGATATCGGGTATATTAAAACCGTATTTTATAATCAGGGGTATTTCCAGGCGCACCTCTTCATTCCTGTCGATCTCAACCTTAACGGCCGCCAGTGATTTTTTCCCCATTAGTTCATAGAGTCCGCTTTTTAAATCTCCGCCTATGCGCTTGACTCCGGTTATTTCCACTGCCGCAATCGAGGCGATAGATGCAATCACGTTTTTATGTATCCTTATCGTGCCTAAATCAGTACGGGATTCTTCTCTATGCATTTACTCCTCCGCTTTTTCTTCTTTCAACATATCCTGCACGAAATGCGTGGATATATCACCTTTCAAGAATAAGGAATTAGTCAAAAGATGCAGGTGAAAGTTTACGGTTGTCTTTATGGGGGCGATATGGAACTCGCTTAATGAGCGCTGCATGATCTTGATTGCCTCATGGCGGTTCCTCCCGTAAGTAATAAGTTTAGCTACCAGCGAATCGTAATAAGGGGTAATTTCATAACCCGGATAGATATGGGTATCCACCCTGACCCCCGGCCCGCCCGGAAGATTAAGCGTCTCAATTCTGCCCGGGGAAGGCATAAAACCGTTTTCATAATCCTCTGCGTTGATGCGGCACTCTATGGCAGCGCCTTTGAGCTGGATATTATCCTGGTTAAAGTGCAGCCTTTCTCCGGCAGCAATGCGTATCTGCTCCTTTATCAGGTCTATCCCGGTAACCATCTCGGTAACCGGATGCTCTACCTGAATCCTGGTGTTCATCTCCATAAAATAAAAATTATTCTGCTGGTCAAGAAGAAATTCTATTGTCCCTGCGCTGACATAATTGACAGCCCTGGCGCCCTTTACCGCCAACTCTCCCAAACGCTTACGCAGCTTACTATCTACTGCAGGAGAGGGGGATTCTTCCAGAAGTTTCTGGTGCCTGCGCTGAATACTGCAATCCCTCTCGCCCAGATATACCATATGCCCGTATTTGTCCGCCAGGATCTGTATCTCTATATGCCTGGGTTTCTCCACGTATTTTTCTATATAAACGTTGGAATTTCCGAAATTAGCCTCTGCCTCCTGCTGGGCAGTTATCAGGCTGTTTACCAGCCTGATATCGTTATGACAGATCCTCATCCCCTTGCCGCCGCCTCCGGCAGAGGCCTTGATAATCACGGGGTAGCCTATGCGCTTTGCGGTCTTGATCGCTTCTTCCTTTGCCTTAACTACCGCAACGCTACCCGGGATTATCGGCAGGCCTGTCTTCTGCATGGTGGCGCGCGCCATCATCTTGTCTCCCATGAGCCTCATATTTTCAGGGGTGGGTCCTATAAAAGTTATGTGGCAGGATTCACAGATTTCGGCAAAGTGGGCATTTTCCGCCAGAAAACCGTATCCGGGGTGTATTGCCTCAACATCGGTGATTTCCGCAGCGCTGATAATGGCGGGGATATTAAGATAACTGCTGCTACTCTTGGCCTTGCCTATGCAGATAGCCTCATCGGCAAACCGCACAGGCAAAGAATCCTTGTCTACCTCGGAATATACCGCTACGGTACGGATGCCTAACTCACGACAGGCACGTATAATCCTCAGGGCTATTTCACCCCTGTTAGCTATTAATATTTTGGAAAACATGTAAGGATATAAAGTTTATAGAGGCTCGACGAGAAACATCGGTTGACCAAACTCTACGGGTTCGGCATTGTCAACGAGGATCTCAATTACCTTGCCTTTTATCTCGGATTTTATCTCATTCATCAACTTCATTGCTTCGATTATGCAGATAACCTGACCCGGCTCGATGATCTGGCCCGTTTCCACAAAAGGAGCTGCCTCGGGCGAAGGGGCGCGGTAAAAAGTCCCGACCATCGGCGCCTTTATCTCTATCGCCTTTGCCAAGAGTGCTTCCCCGGGCTGATCCTGGCTCTGCGCCTGCGCCTGATGCACCTTCTCACGCTCCAGGACTATCGGCCCGCTATAGGCCTCACCGGCGCCGCCGGTCTTTTTTAACCTGATACGCATGCCGTCCTTCTCAACCTCCAACTCTGCGAGGCCGTTCTCATTCATAAGATTGATCATCTCTTTGATTTCTTTAATATTCATCTAAGAGATCCTTTCGATATAATCCCCTGTCCTGGTATCCACCTTAATAATATCGCCCTCATTTATAAAAAGCGGCACCTGAATAGTGGCGCCGGTTTCTATCACAGCAGACTTAGTCCCGCTCTTTGCGGTATCGCCCTTTATACCCGGTTCGGTATTGATGATCTTAATCTCTATGAAGTTAGGCAGGGCGACGTTAAGGACCTCGTCCTTAAAATAATACGCGTTTACCTCTATGTTGTCTTTCAAGAAATCCTTCTTGTCTCCTATATCGTCTTCTGAAACCGCTATCTCCTCATAGGTATCCTGGTCCATGAAGTGGTACATGCCTGAGGAGTTATACTGATACTGGAGCTTCCTTTCTTCCACATAGGCCTCTTCTATCTTTTCATCTCCGCGAAAGGTCTTCTCCTGCACGCTTGAGTTCTTAAGGTTCCTTAACTTTGCACGCGCAAAGGCAGCGCCCTTTCCGGGCTTTATATGCTGACAGTCCAATACAACCCACACCTGATTATCGACCAGCAACGTTAATCCTGATTTGATTTCATTGATTGAGAGAGCCACTGATTACCTCACATCCTTTCCTGGTTACTAAAACCATATCCTCGATCCTTACCCCGAACTTACCCGGCAGGTAAATTGCCGGCTCGACCGTAAAGACCATCCCTGTTTTGAGTATATTGTTCTCCTTTTGGGATATACGCGGTTCTTCATGCACCTGGAGGCCTATCCCGTGGCCCAGGCTATGATTAAAAAACCCGCCATATCCTCTGTGGGCTATATATTGGCGGGCAGCAGCATCTATTTTATTTATAAAAACACCTGGTTTTATCGCTCTTATCGCCCGATCTTGCGCCTTCTGGACTATACCGTAAACCTTTCTGAATGTTGAGTTTATTTTATCTGAAAAGAAAACCCTTGTCAAGTCAGATTTATAGCCTTCGAAGTCTGAGCCTACGTCGATTAGCACCGGTTCCCCGGGATTAATCCTTTTCTGCGAAGTCAGGTGATGAGGAAAGCTGGAATTTGCTCCTGAGGCAACGATTATATCAAAGGCCGAGGTATAGCCGCCGTTATACCTTATAAAACGCTCAAGTTCTCCGGCTATTTCAGCCTCCTTCACTCCCGGCCTTATAAGATCCCTGACAAAGCGCAGCGCTTCTATGGTAATCTGGGCGGATTTTCTAATCCTGCTTAATTCCTCCCGGTCTTTTATCTGCCTGCTTTCTTCTACCAGGCCGGATACAGGAAAAAGCTCAATCCCGGACTTTAATTCGCGCCTGAGGATATTATACTGGCTTAAGGTAAGGCAGGACTCCTGGAAACCAACGCGGTCCAGGTTCAGGCTCGCGCAGGAGCGGGCAAGCATCTTAAAGAACTGGCCGCGGGTTTCTTTCAGGGCTATTCCTTTAAGGTATGACCTCGCCTCATGGATATATCTGGGGTCGGTAAAGTAGATGTTCTTCTTTTTAGAGACTAGGAGGTAGGAATCACGGCTTCTATAGCGGGTAAGATAAGTGATATTCTCAGGAGAAGCGACTATCAGCCCATCCAGGCCTGATTTTTTTAATTCTGTATAAAGTTTTTTTAGCCTTAAATCCATAGGGCATTAAAGCAGGTCCAGCAATGCCGCAAGGCCCAAGGTATAGCTCTTAGGCCCGAATCCGAGTATTGTCCCCTTTGCCACCGGGCTGATCAGGGACTTATGCCTGAATTCCTCGCGGGAATAGATATTGGAAAGATGCACCTCTACAGTCAATATGCCGCAGGCAGCAATAGCATCCCTTATGGCAACGCTGGTGTGGGTATAGGCAGCCGGATTAATCAGGAGGCCGGCATATTTATTTTTACACTTGCCGATAAGATCAACGATCTCGCCTTCATGATTAGATTGCACGATAGTAAGGCTGATTTTTAGTTTCTTTGCGAGTTTCTGAAGCTCGCTATTTATCTGCCCAAGCGTAGTCCTGCCGTAAATACCCGGTTCTCTCTGGCCCAGTAAATCGAGGTTCGGCCCATGTATCACTAATATTTTTTTCATCTTATTTTTCTGCCTCATCAATCAACATCACCGGTATGCCGTCTTTAACCGGGTATTTTCTTGCGCACTTCTTGCATACTATTTTTTTATCCTTTAACTCCACATCCCCCTTGCAGGCAGGACAAGCCAGGATATCCAAAAGCGTTTTGTCTATCATACCTAAGCTCCTTTTGTTTTGGCGATATACTGCATCCTCAATTCATAAAGCACGTTTTCTAAAAGTGTGCTTTCCTCGTCGGTCAGGTTGCCTTTTGTCTTCTCCCTTAAGAGGACCATGGTGTCGATAAGAAACCTGGCCTGCGCCAGATCCTCTTCTTTCTTGCCGTCTGCGGGGTTCTCCATCGCGCCCATGGCAATGGATGCCTGCAGCGCCAGCGTAGTGACAAAAAAACTAAAACTCGGCTGGGGCGGTATAAACTTACCCTCAATTTTAAGGGCCTCTTTTTCCTTCTCCGCTGTTTCCTTCCAATCCTGATCGATCTTCTTTTGGGGGGTCTCCATTGCCTGTCCTTTATTTGGTGATCCCGACTCATATACTGTGTAAAAATTTTAGAATAAAATTTTTACACATTCGTCGGGATAAATTCAGCCGAACAACTTACGTTCGCTTCCTGCCTGCCGGCAGGCAGGTGCTCCGTAAGTTGTGGCTTCATTTAATAATAATACCTGCGTAACCTACAACGCTACTCTTATCCTGGGTAATATCTCCACTGGTCTGGTATTTCACCAGCCTTGCCTTGGTAGCGCCTAATTCCTTGGCTGCGCAAAGCATGGTTATCACCGGCGCATAACCGCACATAGAGATATCCAGCTTGCGAATGTTACGCTGGAGCCTCTCCTCATCTAACGCCAGTATTGCCTCTATCGCCGCGTTATCTTTTTTCTTTGCCTCATCCTGCGGTTCATAATGCGTCATGTCTGAGCTTGCTACCAGCATTACGGATTTCTGCATCGATAACTCTTTGATAACCGCGGCGATATCCCTGCCTATAACTTTTAGTAAGGTAATATCTCCCGAAGAAAAGGCTATGGGGACAATCTGAAAATCTGATTTAAAATACTGCAAAAAAGGCAGCTCTACTTCCAGGGAATGCTCATTCACGTGCGCCAGAAGGTCATCCTCCAGGTATTGGCAGCCCTCTAATATGGCCCTGGCCAGTTTAGTATCTATTGCCACTCCGCCTAAAGGCGTCTGCCAGATGCCTTCAGTCATAATACTAAAAGGC
>CAZKQC010000069.1:0-7157 GCA_964554825.1 uncultured Planctomycetales bacterium | reverse complement strand
GAAGGGAACCTCTCGAATATCCTTTTATCTTTTAAGGTTTTCTGTTCCATATCTTAACGGCTGTATAAAGTTTTTCTGACCACGGCCTCTGCCTGGGCCGCGGGAAGTTGCGGTTGGTCTTCCTGGGCCGGCTCTACCGTCTCTTCTTCAACCGTAGGCGTATTTAATCCCGCAATCGCAGGGATAGCGCAACTTACCGGGAACGAAGATTCAGCCCAGGCGCATACGCTCACCCAGAAGATACCCAGCGCTATCACAAAAAAAGGCAATCCTCTTATATTAAGGATTGCCTTATGGGTTTTTATTAAGTTAGCTTGTGCCACTGCCGCTCCTCTGCTTGGGTCAAAGGATCAAACCGTGGCTGATTTTATTTTAACTCTGATAAGGCGTTTGTCAAGTAAAAGTTACATTAATGTAACTTTTACTTGATCCTGCGGCAATGTGCCGCAGGATCTTCGAAGCTTCGATAAGCCAGGTTAATCCCTTTAAGTGTCAGGTCCGTGTCTACATAATCCATCTCCCGACAGTACCGGGAGAACGCAGAGATATTTCCTCCTGTACCGACAACCTTAGCCTTCTTGCCTATTTTATCTTTTATCCTGCGGCTCAAAGAATCTGCTGCCGAGGCAAGACCGTAAAATATTCCGCTAAGCATGCTGTTTTTTGTATCCCGTCCGATAAACTCTCTTGGCTCCTTTAGCCTTACTTTTGGCAGCAAGGCAGTATGCTCGCTTAATGCCTCTAAAGAGATCTCCGCTCCCGGCATGATCATCCCACCCAGATACGCCTTGCCTTTAGAGATTACATCAAAGGTAATAGCCGTGCCGAAATCAATAACTACGAGCGGCGCTCCGTAAAGCTCTACCCCTGCATAGGCATTTACCAGCCTGTCAGAGCCTACTTGAGCAGGTTTACGGTAAGAATTCTTGATGGGGACCTTGAGGTCTGTGCCTATAATATAAGGAAGGAATCCCATTAATTTTTGCAGCTCTTTTTCCAGGGATATAGCGCTAGCCGGGACAACGCTGGAGATAACAGCCGTATCTATACAACATCCTGATAGCGCTCTCTTTATCTGCCGCAGCCTGTAGCCTCTGGTGGGCAGGCAGAATCTCTTCACCAGCCTCTTAACTTTAAAAATACCGAAACTTATTGAGGTGTTGCCGATATCAACGGCCAAAAGCACTCTTCATCTCCTTTATCTTATCCCTGATTACCGCAGCTTTTTCAAATTGCAGGTTCCGGGCAGCAAGCTCCATCTCATATTCTAACTCCGAAACGTATTTATGCAACTGGTATTCATCCTGAGCCTGGCCGGTTAAGTCCATAACAAAGGCCTCTGCCTCCTGTAACTGCTCTATCCCGTCTTTTATCGCGTTTTTTATGGAGGAGGGAGTAATTTTATGAAGCCTGTTAAACTCCAGCTGTATCTGCCTCCTGCGGTTACTTTCGGAGATCGCCTTTTTCATTGAGCCGGTTATGTTATCGGCGTACATAATCACCAGGCCGTTTATATTCCTGGCAGCGCGGCCGGCAACCTGAATCAGGGAAGTAGCTGAACGCAGGAACCCTTCTTTATCCGCATCCAGTATGGCAACCAGCGAAACCTCGGGCAGGTCCAGGCCTTCCCTAAGCAGGTTTATCCCCACCAGGCAGTCGAATTTCTTCTGCCTTAAATTCCTTAATATGCGCGAGCGCTCAATAGTCTCTATCTCCGAATGCAGGTATTGCACCTTCAAGCCGGCATCCTGCAAATAAATAGTCAGGTCCTCAGCCATTCTCTTGGTCAGGGTAGTAACCAGGACGCGTTCATTAATCAGGGCGCGCTCCCGGATCTCTTTTATAAGATCCTCTATCTGGCCTTCTGTGGGCCGGACCAGAATCGCAGGGTCTATGAGCCCCGTCGGCCGGATAATCTGTTCTATAACTACCTTGGCACACTTGTTAATCTCGTATTCATCAGGCGTAGCCGAGACAAAAACAACCTGGCTTGCCAGTGCCTCAAACTCCTGAAATTTAAGCGGCCTATTATCCAGGCAGGAAGGCAGCCTGAAGCCGTATTCCACCAATACCTCTTTTCTGGCCCGGTCGCCTTCATACATCCCGCGTATCTGCGGCACGGTTACGTGGGACTCATCGATTACAGTCAAGAAATCTCCCGGGAAGTATTCCATCAATGAATAAGGCCTCGACCCCGCAGGCCTCCCGCTTAAGTGCCGGGAGTAATTTTCAATACCATGGCAATAACCTATCTCTTTAAGCATTTCCAGGTCGTAATGCGTGCGAGACTCCAGCCTCTGGGCCTCCAGAAGTTTATTTTTCTTTTTCAAAAAGTCAAGATGCAGGCGCAGCTCTTCTTCTATCGATTGCACGGCCAGGAGAATGCTCTCCTGGGAGGCGATAAAATGCTTAGCCGGATAAACGGCAATTTTTTCCAATACGTTAAGAACCTTGGCGCTTATGGAATCGATTTCGGATATTTTGCTTATTTCATCTCCTGAAAACTCTATACGCAGCGCCTTTTCCTGGTAAGAAGGAAAGACCTCCAGGGTATCCCCTCTCACCCTTATTCTGCCGCGTACAAATTCGTAGTCATTCCTCTCGTATTGTATCTGGATAAGCCTCAGTATCAGGCTGTCGCGGTCGATTCGCTCGCCCCTCTCTATAAAAACCAGCGCGTCCTTGTAGTCAACGGGAGAACCCAGGTTGTAGATACACGATACAGAAGCAACAACGATAACATCCCTCCTGGACATTAAAGAGGTGGTAGAAGAAAGGCGCAGGCGGTCCAGCCTTTCGTTAATAGAGGCATCCTTTTCTATATAGGTATCTGTGGAGGGGATATATGCCTCCGGCTGGTAATAATCGTAATAACTGACGAAGTATTCTACGGCATTATTAGGAAAGAATTCCCTGAATTCCGAATACAACTGAGCGGCTAAAGTTTTATTGTGTGAGATTACCAGGGTGGGGCGGTTTAAAGCGGCAATAACATTGGCAAGGGTAAAAGTTTTTCCGGAGCCTGTGACACCTTCGAGCGTCTGGTAAGCCCGGCCGCCCGAGATACTCTCACAAAGACTGGCTATCGCCTTTGGCTGGTCTCCGGCAGGCTTAAGCCTGGTCTTTAATTTAAATCCCTGCGAAGACATTACAACCCGTAACTATTGCAAACCTTGATGAGAAAGGAAACTGCTTCTTTATCCTGAAACTGGCCTAATACATAGGCCGCGTTAGCCACGATATCCGGGTCCTCCTGGGAGAGCGCCTGGCGTAATGCAGGCAGGCTCGCTTCATCCTTTAACTCTCCGAGAATAAAGACGGCGTCGGGATGCAAGGGGTTGGCGCTATCTTCCAGGGCATTTAAAATCAGGGAAAGCAGATTCTTGCCGTAAACTTTATAATTCAACTCTAAGTTCTGAGAGGAAATGACGCTGGATTTCGCCAGCTCATCCAGCAATTCGGTAACAAAAGGCTTGAGCATGTGTAATGCCTTGGCAGCACCCTTTTTAACCAGGGTAGAATTACCGGTCCTGACCACTTCTTTTAAAAGCAGGGGTATTATGGTTGTTTCTTTCAGGTTCGCCAGGGCTACAAAAGAACTCACCCTTAATGCGGAATCTTTATTATCCAGGTCTTTTTTAAGCAAGGCAAGGAAGGTATCCTCTTTTTTAACAACGCGGCCCGCAGCAGGAATGAACATGCTCACCCCTTCTTTCGCTCCTGAGCGGACAGAAGCCTCCTTATCATTGAGCATATCCATAACAAAATGCATCGTCCTTGTGTCCCCTATCTGGCCCATAGCAATGCAGGCAACCTGGCGTATCTGGGGATTAGGGTCTTGCAAGGCCTTTTCTATCAGAGAGACAGCCGGATTAAACTTATTGAAACCCAGCTGCTGGATAGCCCTTAGCCTCACTATATAACTGGGGTCATTGGAAAGGACTTCCGAGATCTTAAAGAGATACTTACCCTGAAACTGCCCTAGCTGTTCGACGACAGCTGCCCTTACCGCCGGCTCGCTGCTGTTGAGGAAATTAAACAGCTCTCCCTCCATATTAGGTTCACCTAACCTCAGCAGGGCCTTAGTAACCAGTATCCTTATCAGATAATTCTCATCTTTTAAGGATGCCTTTAACAGGGGGATTGTTTCTCTATTGCCGAGCCTGCTCAAGGCCTCCGCAGCCGAGGCGCGTATGATAAACTCTTTGCTCTTTAAACCGCGCTCCAGCACATCTTTCATGCGGGGGTCTCCGATCCTGCCCAGGGCCTCCAGGGCTTTAGAACAAACTAATATCTTGGCGTATTTAGAATCAACCTGGGGTTTTGCGGTTTTATTTTCTTGTTGGAGCGCAAAAAGCCCGCTGCAGGAAAATAGCAGACAAAGGGATATCGCTAAAGTTAAAGCTGCAATCCTTTTCATTATTGCCTCCTCTCGCTCATATGGCTATATTATACCTCAATAAGTAGAAAAGTTTAAGAAAAGTTTTCTAACGGCCTAACCTTAACCCTGATCAGGAAACCTCTAAGCTTACGTCAATTGCTTTTACTGAGTGCGTAAGGTCTCCGATAGAGATAATATCTACTCCGCAGGCAGCGATTTCACGCACCTCCTCTACCTCCACCCCTCCTGAGGCCTCCAGTTTTGTCCTGGGGTGATGGCTGGTGAATGAAGTATTATTTACAATCTCCACTGCCTTCTTAATCTCGGCCAGCTCCATATTATCCAGCATAATAACGTCAGGCTTAAAGCGCAGGGCATGCTTGAACTCTTCCAGGTTCTGCACCTCTATTTCAATCTTATAACCCTTGGGGACCTTGGGCAACTGAGTATAACCTTCGGTTACCTGCAGATGGTTATCCTTAATCAGTATCATCTCATCCAGCGCCATCCTGTGGTTAAAACCGCCTCCTATCCTGACTGCGTATTTTTGCAGCTCTCTCAACCCGGGCATGGTTTTGCGGGTATCGGTAATCTTGGCCTTGTAA
Source organism: uncultured Planctomycetales bacterium (assembly GCA_964554825.1). Taxonomy (GTDB): domain Bacteria; phylum Omnitrophota; class Gorgyraeia; order Gygaellales; family Profunditerraquicolaceae; genus VGKF01. The sequence goes on along the minus strand of CAZKQC010000069.1, from coordinate 2,171 downwards.
GGCTTTATCTTTTCCACATACTCCCTGGTCTTGGTAGCTACCCCTGAAAGCAGGCTGAAGAGGTTAAGCGCCACGCGCTCTGCGCTTAATATGCTGTGCGCCTTCCCCTCTATCTTAACGATTACCTTGCCTTTCTTAATCTTGATGCCTTCCTTTGCCTGGGGTGAGAATTTTATCTCTTTATCTACTGTCTTAAATACACGCTCTGCAACCTCCAGGCCGCAGACCACGCATTTTTCCTTAGCGATCAGGACGGCATTGATATTTTTATTCTTGGGGATAGTCAGCTGAGTGGTGATGTCGCCTTTTCCGATATCTTCCAAAAGAGCGTGCCTGACAATAAGGTCCAGTTTAGCCTGATCCAGGCGTGGCTCTTCCTGCGAGAGGAAATACTTATTCGTTTCCATGGCTTCTTTTCCTTTCTTAATAATGGTTAATTAAGTTCACTGCACATTTTTTCCAGGCGCTTTATAGACCCCCGGAGGTCATCTAACTCCTGCTTTTCTTTCTCTACGATTTCTGCTGGGGCATTCTTAAGAAAAGCCGGGTTTTTTATGCTCTTTTCCTTTGCGTTCTTGAACCTGGAAAGTCGGATGAGCTTTTCCTGTATCTTAGTTTTTTCTTTGTTAATTTCAAGCAGGCCGGTGAAATGCAGAAAGATATCCACATCTTTCATCACGTCGCTGATAGTCCCGCCAGGCCTGCCGCCTTTTCTTAGGATATGCAATTCCCCGAGCCTGGCAAGGTTAATGATCAGCTCCTTATTTGCCTCTAGGGAATCTTCGGTGTTTTTATGGTGTGCGTAGACGGAAACGCTCACCCTCTGTTCCGGTTTAATATCGATGGAGCCGCGCAGGTTCCTTATCTGCGTAACCAGGTCGAATATATCCTGCGCCTGTTTCTCAAGTTTCCTGTCGATTAATTGCTGCTGGATATGTGGCCAGGGGCCAGTCATTATAGATGCGCCCTCATGAGGCAGCCTCTGCCAAATCTCTTCGGTAATAAAGGGCATAAAAGGATGCATCGCCCTTAAGGATTTCTCAAGTATCTTATACATAACCACCTGGTTATGAGGGTTCTTTATGTCGGGCTTGATTATCTCCAGGTACCAATCGCAGAACTCATGCCAGAAAAAGCCATACAGGGTATTGGCGGCTTCGTTAAAGCGGTAGCCAAGGATATCCTTCTGGACCTCTTTTAAGACAGAATAAAACCTGCTTAAGATCCAGCGGTTTACAATACTTAGGTTTTCCTTATTATAGAATACGCACAGGTCAATCCTGCGTTGCGCCTGATCCAGGTTCATCATTATAAACCTGGAGGCGTTCCAGATCTTATTGGCAAAATTCCTCCCCTGCTCGAATCTTTCCTTGGAGAGGAATACATCCTGGCCCTGCGCGGTTATGGAGATCAAACTGAAACGCAGGGCATCTGTCCCGTACTCATTTATAATCTCCAGCGGATCAATGATATTACCGAGAGATTTAGACATCTTCTTGCCTTCTATATCGCGCACAGTACCATGGATATAGACTTCCCTGAAAGGCACGTTCTTCATGAATTGCAGGCCTGCCATAATCATGCGCGCTACCCAGAAAAAGATTATCTCAGGGGCAGTAACCAGGGTAGAGGTAGGATAGAAATACTTCAGGTCTGCCGAAGGCCTGGGCCAGTAGAAAGTAGCAAACGGCCACAGCCATGAAGAAAACCAGGTATCCAGCACATCCTCATCCTGATAGATATCTGCACTGCCGCAATGAGGGCATTTATCGGGCCTGGTACGGGAGACAATCACCCCTGCTTCCTCTCTTCCCTGCGACTTATGCGATTCCTGGCATTTGGGACAATAATAGACGGGTATGCGGTGCCCCCACCAGATCTGACGGGAGATACACCAATCCTGGATATTCTCCATCCAGTTCAGATAAACTTTAGTCCAGCGGCCGGGGTAAAACTTGACCTTCCCTTTTTTGACCGCCTCGATCGCGGGCTTAGCCAGAGGCTTCATCTTAACAAACCACTGTTTGGAAAGATACGGCTCGATAATTGTGTGACAGCGATAACAGTGCCCGGCAGACAAGGTGTGCGGCTGGACCTTCTCAAGTAATCCCTGCTCCTTAAGGTCCGTAAGGATGGCCTCACGCGCCAGGAACCTGTCCATATCTTTATAC
>CAZKQC010000068.1:0-7234 GCA_964554825.1 uncultured Planctomycetales bacterium | reverse complement strand
ACATAAATGACACCCGGCGCTTTTGCCGGTGCTGTGTCTGTACACAAGGAGGAGAAATGAATAAGAAATATTTTTTGTTTTTATCGGGTCTGGCTTTTGCTTTTTTACTCTCGGGATGCGTAGTGAGAACTTATTCTTTAACCAGGGACAGGGTCGACCAGGATATAAAGAGCGGTAACCGCGGATACGTCAGCGGCCAGACTACAGAAGATAAAGAACTCGCGCAAAGAAAAACAACTCGCACCACTCAGGTAGTGGAGGTAGAGCTGCATGCGCCGGTCAAATTTGAAAAGATGCCGAAGTCCAAGCCGCCAAAAAAGACCAGCGACGATGAGGTCTGGGGAAACCGCGGTTATATTACCCAAAAAGAGACAACACCCCGGATGAAAGAATCTCTTGTAGCTTCAGTAACCATACCTGTTATAGAGAACTACACAGTGCGCAAGAATGAAACACTACAGAAGATATCCCAGAAATTCTACGGCACTACCAAAAGGTGGCTAAAGATATATGACGCGAATAGAGACGTACTAAAAGGCCCGAATAAGATCTATCCCGGCCAGGTGTTACGTATCCCGCTGGAAGGCTCCGGCAAAAAAACAGAGGCCTTGCGAGAAACAGAAGAAAACCTCAAATAATCCTTTATTTTCGCATTCTTTAGTATGGAAAAGGTACTCAAGATAGAATCAAACCGCGAGGCCCAGGCGCTCTGCGGAGCTCATGATAGCAATATCAGGGCAATAGAAAAAGAGTTCCGGGTAAAGATCAATCTGCGCGGGGAGCACTTCAAGATAAGCGGCACATCCGTCAATATCAAAAAGGCATCCGTTTGCCTGGAATACCTGCTCAATTCAATACGCGTCAATCAGGACGACCTAGATAACCTGGATCTGCATTACTTGATTAAAAGGTTTAAAGACAACAGCGGAATAAAGGAACCGCAGGAACCCCGCTTCCCGCAGAAAAAATCCAAAGTCAAGCTTATAGGACCCAAGACTAAAGGCCAGCGCGAGTACGTGGAGGCTATTAATAAAAACGATATTGTATTCGGCGTAGGGCCTGCCGGAACAGGCAAGACCTATCTGGCTATGAATTGCGCGGTAGAGGCGTTTAAAAAACAAGAGGTGCGCCGCATAATCCTGACCCGCCCGGCGATAGAGGCGGGGGAATCCCTGGGGTTTTTGCCGGGAGATATGTATGAAAAGATATCCCCGTACCTTAGGCCGCTCTATGATGCGCTTTACGATATGATGGAGGCAAGTATTATCGAGAAATACCTGGAGACCGGCATCATCGAGGTAGCGCCCCTGGCATACATGCGCGGCAGGACGCTCAATGACGCCTTCATTATTTTAGACGAGGCGCAAAATTGCACCGCAGAACAGATGAAGATGTTCCTGACTCGGCTGGGTTTCGATTCCAAGGCAGTGATTACCGGGGATATGACCCAAAGCGACCTTCCCGAGGGCAAGCCCGTAGGGTTATTGCAGGCGCAGGATATACTTAAGGATATAGCGGGGATTAAATTCGTTTATTTCAGCGGTTTTGACGTAGTCAGGCACGCGCTGGTGCAGAGAGTAATAGAGGCATATGATAAATTTAATCAACAAAAATAAAATAAAATTCGCCCTAGAGTCCTTCCTGCTTTTTCTGGTTAGCTACGTGCTGGGGATAAGCCTGGCTGTCGCCGCATTCCTGCTGGTCATGATTATCTATCTTAGGCTGTCATTCTCCAGCCTGAAATCCAGGTATAACCTGCTCTATCTGACTTTCCTTTTTGTGATCATTCTTGTAAGCAGCTATTTTATTTTAAAGAGAGGCCTTTCGCCTGTCTGGATTCCTTTCTGCGTAATACCCATGCTGTGCACGCTGTTATTTAATGAGCTGAGGATCTCCCTGGTAATTACCCTGGTCTCGGCCATAGCTATCGCCTCCATTGCCGGTAATCATTTTAACCTGGGGCTCTTGTTTTTGACCAGCGGCGTACTCTCAAGCGTGTTGGTTTACGGCGTGCGCAGGCGTATGGAGATTATCAGGGCCGGTTTTATAGTGGGCCTGGTGCAGGCAGGGATAATCTTTATTATGGACCATTTTAACCCGCACAATCCCATAAGATATTTAGCGCCTCTCTTGAGCGGCCTCTCTACGGGGATTGTGGTAATCGGGATACTCCCGCTTTTTGAGAATCTTTTTAAAACAGCTACCGATATCAGCCTGCTTGAGCTGGCGGACTTTAATCATCCTCTTCTGCAGCGCATGATCCTGGAGGCCCCGGGCACCTATCATCACAGCCTTATAGTGGGTAATCTCTCGGAGGCTGCCTGCAATAGTATAGGCGCGCACGCGCTACTAGCCAGGATCGGGGCATACTATCACGATATAGGCAAATTGCAGAAACCGATGTATTTCAGCGAAAACCAGAATATAAACGAAAGCCAGCACGACAACCTCTCCGCGACAATAAGCAAGATGGTGATTATGAACCACGTGCGCGACGGCGTAGAGCTGGCGAAGAAATACAAGCTTAACCCGCGTATCATAGAATTTATCCTGCAGCATCACGGCAAGTCCCGGGTTTATTATTTTTACCGGCGCGCCCTGGAAAGTATCGAGGAAGACCAGGAGATACAGGAAGAGGGTTTCCGTTACCCCGGGCCTAAACCCGATTCCAGGGAAACTGCGATAGTGCTCCTGGCGGACTCGGTAGAGGCAGCCTGCCGCGCGCTCAAAGACCCTGCCCCTGCCAGGATCGAAGGCACCGTGCACAAGATTATTAACAATAAATTTATCGACGGCCAGCTCGATGAGTGTGAATTGACCCTGAAAGATTTGGAGAAGATCTCGGCGGTATTTATTCATATATTAAGCGGGATATACCACGGCCGCGTTAATTATCCCGAAGAAAAGACCGGTGAAAATAACCATAAAAAACCTACAAAAGAGCCTCCCCGTCACTCGCCTGGTGTCGGCCAGGATAAAAAAGGCAATTCTTAAGACCTGTTCGTCAGAGGCTGTAAAGAAATCAGGAGAAATAACTATCTGTCTGGTAAACAACAGGCTGATCAAAGAGCTTAACCTGAACTATCTTGCTCAAGCCCGCCCTACCGATGTCATAGCCTTTGATTTTGCTGAAAAAAGGCGCATACTGGCGGATATAGTCGTATCTACCGATGTCGCCAGAGTTAATGCCAAGCGCTTCAAAACCAGCCCTTCTTACGAACTGCTTCTTTATGTGGTGCATGGTATGCTGCACGTTTTAGGCTACGATGACGCAAACAAAAGAAAAAGAAAGCTGATGGACGACAAAGCAGCCGCTATCCTGGAAAAAATATGCCTATACAAAAAACCGACGCATTAGTATTAAAAAGGGGTAACTTCCGCGAGACCTCCATGATCGCCTGTTTCTATACCCGCGATTTCGGAAAATTGAGCTCTGTCTTAAAAGGCATACGCGAGGAACCGTCTAAATTTGCCAGCACCCTGGAGCCGTTTTCTTACAACGAGATCGTATTCTACGAAAAGAGGAGTTCCTCGCTTCACATCGTTTCTCAATGCGACATAAAAAACAATTTTAATCTTATCAGAAAAAGCATCATCAAGGTAACTGCAGCCAGCCTGATGATGGAGCTGATAAATAGCGTCATGGCCCAGGAGGATAAGAACGAAGAGGTTTTCGATTTGGCGCTCGCCTGCCTCGGGGAAATGGAGAAGAGCAGTAACCCGGAAAAAATACTGACTATTTTTAAAATTAAGATGCTTGCGCTTTCCGGCTTTAAGCCGACTTTTGATTCCTGCGTCTCCTGCGGAAACAGGATCTCAGGCCAGTCTAAATTCAGTTTAAGCCTGGGCGGGCTATTGTGCCCCGCCTGCTACAGAAAAGACCTGCGTTCGCGCTCAATCTTTCGGGGCACGGTGGCATCAATACTGCATATCGAAAAGAATGACTTTAAGAATAATCTAAATCTCGGAATGAACCCGCAGATAAAAAAAGAGCTGGAGCTGGTCTTAAATTCTTTTCTTAACTTTCACCTGGAAAAAGAGTTTAAAGCCCAGAAGGTATTGGATAAATTAGCTATTGCCATATAAGATGAAGATCGTGATAGTAGGGCCGGGCGCATTGGGGAGCCTAATAGCAGCCTTTTTATCCAAATCTAAAGAAGAGGTCTGGATACTGGATAAAGACCCGGCTCGCGCTGCCAGGATCAGCCAGCAGGGGATACGCGTAGAAGGCCTCCTGGGTAATTGGCAGGCAAAGGTAGGAGCTTCTTCCAGCGCGCAGGAGATAGCTAGCGCCGACCTGGTGATTATCAGCGTTAAATCTTACGATACAAAAAAGGCAATGTTTCAGGCAAAGCCGCTGGTTTGCGCCAATACCAGAGTGCTTACCCTGCAGAATGGCCTGGGTAACATCGAGATTATCGGCGAATTAGTAGGCATGGAAAACGTGATCGGGGCAGCTACTAATTTGGGTTCAACCCTTATTGATACAGGGCATGTCAGGTATGCGGGGAAAGGCGAGACCATAATCGGTAGCATGGATGGTAAGATCTCGGTCCAGATGCGAGCTATCCGTGAGGTATTTAATAAGGCGGGCCTTGAAACCAGGATATCCCGCGATATCAAGGGTGTCTTATGGTCAAAGTTGATTATAAACGCCGGGATAAACGCCCTTACCGCGATAACCAGGGTTCCTAACGGCAGGCTAATCGAATCGGAATGGACACGCAGGATCCTAAGAGAGACAGTGACCGAGGCAGCGCGTATTGCCAAGAGAAAAAGGATAAAGCTCATATACGATGACCCGTTGGCTAAGGTAGAGGCGGTTTGCGAGGCCACCGCCAACAATATATCTTCGATGCTGCAGGATGTGCTGAAGAAAAAACGCACAGAGATAGATTTTATCAACGGCGTAATTGTGCGGCAGGCCCAGGAATTAGGGGTTGCTGTTAGCGTAAATTCCATACTGGTAGACCTGGTAAAGACCATCGAGTCTAATTATAACCTGACGGAGGGATAAGCCATGAAGACGCTTATATTTTTTCTCGTAGTAATAGGCCTGGGTATTTATCTGTATATGGGCAGGGCATACTGGTTTTTAAGGCCGATGGTTTCTGTAATGCAGATCGATAAGATAGGCTATAAGGAGCCTCCGAATAAAGCGCTTCTAAGGGGGCTGGAATTACTCAAGTCCAGGAACGATAACGAGGCCTGGGATAATTTTCAAAGATCCCTCGCGGGTAATGCTGACGACCTGGATGCGCTTTGGGGTAAGGCAGAGGTACTGCGCAGAAAGAGAAAGTATGAAGAATCCCGGGCATTGCTGGATCAGGTGCTTGTGCGCAACTCCAGGCACGTGCCGTCTCTGATCACGCTCTCTTATCTAAAATACAGGGAGGATAACCTTGATGAGGCCCAGGATTCAATAATCACTGCCCTGAGTTCCTACGTAGATAAGAAAAACGAGGCCCTGGCCTATATGATGCTGGGGATGATAAATGCCAAGCGCGCAGAAAAAGGCGATTTTCTGGCTAAGCTCAGGTATGGGACGCAGATCAGATGTTACCTGGTGAGGGCTAAAGAACTTGCCCCGGATCTGCCGGAGGTCCGCCTGGCGCTGGGTACGTTTTATCTTACGGCTCCGGCGATAATAGGGGGCAATCTCGATAAGGCGTTGATCGAGCTGGACGCTTGCGTAACCATGGCGCCTAACTTTGCCACTGCTAATGCAAGGCTCGCCCAATGCTATAAAAAGAAATACAATCTTGAGAAATATAACTTTTATGTTGAGGCAGCGCGTTATATTGATCCGGAGAACGAAGTCCTCAAAGAGATGAATGAGTAAGCTTATTCTTGCTGCCGGGCTATTTTTGCTGAGTCTTATCTTGGGCTGCCAGCAGAAACCTTTCTATAGCGATACCCGGGTTATGTTAGGCACGTACGTAGAGGTGGCCTGTGAAGATAAATCTGCCGCCCCTTTAGCCTTTGCCGAAATAAAAAGAATAGAGGGCTTACTTAGCAAATATAACCCGGATAGCGAAATATCCAGGCTGAATAACTCGGGCAGGCTGGCAGTAAACCCGGATACCTTTTATATTATAGAAAGGGCGAAATATTTCTGGCAGGCGAGTGACGGGGCCTTTGATATTACCGTGGCCCCGCTTATGGATCTCTGGGGGTTTACGGATAAGAAGTACCGTAAGCCCCAGGATTCACATATAAAGGCAGTCCTGGGGCTCATAGGTTCGGATAAAATCATTCTTGATAAGGATAAATTTGTGGTAGAATTGAAAATTCCCGGGATGAAGCTGGACCTGGGCGCGATTGCCAAGGGTTATGCCGTTGACTGCGCGATAAAGCGCCTGAGGGAAAAGGGGATTAAAAACTGCCTGATTAATGCCGGGGGCCAGATTTACTGCCTGGGAACTAAATCCGGGGGGTCTTGGAAGGTAGCTATAAAAGACCCGCGCAGTCCCGGGCTCCTGGATAAGCTGGAGTTAAAGGATCAGGCTGTGGCTACCTCCGGTGATTACATGCAATATTTTACCAAAGGTAAGTCCCGCTACAGCCATATCATGGATCCCAGGAGTGGATACCCCTCTGATTCCGGGGTGGCTTCTGTAACGGTAATTGCGCCTGACGGATTGACTGCCGATGCCCTCTCTACCGCCATATTTGTTTTAGGAAGAGAGAAGGGCCTGGAACTCGCAGCTAAATTTCCCAAGGTAACAGTAAAAATAATAACAGAAGATGATAAGCAAAATTGAAGCCCAGGGGATAAAAAAAGAGGAGATGTTTATTTATTTCTCTCAGCTCATGGACAGGCCGGTTATAGACAACAAGGGAGAATTCCTGGGCCGGATTTACGATATTGTAGTCAAGCCTACCGAGGTCTATCCGCAGTCCGCGCTATTAATTATACGTAATGGCTTCCCTAACCGTAAATACGCTGCGGTTAAGTGGTCGGATATCCTGGAGCTGGATACGAAAGAAACCCGGCTTAAGATAGATAAAGGAGCTTTGAGCTTCAGCGAGATTCATAATAATAAAGAAGAGCTGGCCCTGCGCCGGGATATCCTTGACCAGCAGGTAGTGGATACCTATAACCACAAGGTCATCAGGGTTAATGACATACACTTTATTTTTGTAGACCTTTTCCTTATGGTGGCGCACGTCGATATAAGCAGCAGGGGCCTCATCCGGCGTTTAGGTTTTGAAAGCGCCCTCGATTTATTGG
>CAZKQC010000067.1:0-7310 GCA_964554825.1 uncultured Planctomycetales bacterium | reverse complement strand
AGTAATTTATTTGACAAATTGCCTTTTGGGTATTCCTCAGAGGAAGAGCACTAAACTCTAGAGAAGGTACTCCTAACAGAATCCTGCCTTTATTCTGCCTTCTTCCAACTCTTAACGATTTCCTGGTAGGCCACAAAGGAAGGCTTGAGAGAATAATCCCAGCGCACCAGGCCAAAATAATCTATCCCGCTATCCCAGTGCTTATTGCAGTCACGGAAAAATGCCCAGAAGATCCTGGCTACGGCTTTATCCTTTAATAAAACTCTGAATATCTCTTTTAACCACTCTGCCTGCTGCAATTCATCAGGATTAGCACCCAGCCACCAGTTATTTACCGAAACCCCGCTCTTTACCCCGGGAGAGCCTATCTCAGTAACCCAGATCTTCTTTTCAGCATCGCCGTGCCTGGACATTATTTTATAGGCGAGTCTGGGGTATGCCATAACCCTCTTTATTGCCGCAGGGTCCTGGGGAAGTTCAAAGATATGGATATTAAGGATATCAAAATAACCTGCTGCCCCATTATCGTAAAGCTTGTTAACGCTGGCTAAGCCGTTGGCAAACCCGCCATTTAAGATCTTGCACTCCGGGTCAACTTTCTTTGCCGCCAGATACACGTCACGGAGCAATACGCAGTAGCTTTTTAATCCATCCTGCCTCATCCAGTAAGTACCGGAATCAGGCTCATTCCAGACCTCCCAGTATTTTATCTTATCCTTATACCTCTCGATAACCCGTAGGGCATAATTAACAAACAAACTGTTATCCCGCGGCGGGTCATTCCATGCTCCGGAAGCAGAAGCCCAGGGAGCGCTGTAGTTCAATAACCCCAGTATCTGTATGCCGTTTTTAGCCAGTAGGTCTACGATCTGGTCATATTTGGCAAAGTCAAATTCTCCCTGCCTGGGCTCAATCTCCTCCCATAAGAAATCCTGTCTTACCCAGGATATGCCCGCTTCTTTCATCAACGCTATAGCCTTACTCAATGCCGCCTGATCAGGATATTTATAGCTGTTCCAGGGGTGGTTCCAGTGCAAAAACTCCAATGCTCCGAAAGGATTCTCCATTCTATTCTCTCCGTTTAAATCCTGCGCCCCTGCATTAAAAGACAGGCCGAGGAGAACGACAAAAATAACCGGCAGGAATAAGCCCTTACTCATTTTTCTTCTCTTCGATATTGATATAATCCGTAAATCCTATCTTCTCGCCTAATTCCTCCTTCACTACCCTGATGCGGTCAGGGACATAAGGGTGGGTTTTAAGGTAGCTCCTGGGGCGCAGCGGCTTTCTGCGGTTTACATCCTGCAGCGTATTCAGGAAATCTATCATACGGCGCGGATTGTATCCGGCTAATTTCATATAGCGGGTAGCGAGCTGGTCAGCGAGTAACTCGTCTTTTCTGCCATAGCCCAGCATCAATTCGGTAAAAGCCGCGTCCGCAGCGCCTCCTACCTGTCCGCTGCCGGGAAGCGCGACAGTGATTATCCTTAAGAGGGAATAACCCATCACTGCCTGCAGCTTCTTGATACTGTGCCTGGCTACGATATGAGCCACCTCATGGGCCAAGACCCCGGCCAGCTCATCGTCGTTGGCGACCTTATCCACCAGGCCTTTATTTACATAAACAAACCCTCCGGGCAGCGAAACGGCATTTACCTCTTCATCCTCCAGTACCTTAAAATGATAATCTATATCCCTCCTGTCGCAGACACCGACTATCCTTTTACCGATATCCTCTACCCTTTTTTGTACCAGGGGATCTTCGTTAAACTTATACTCCGCTTCTACCTGTTTGGCTATCGCCTGGCCTATTGAGACTTCCTTATCGGTGCTGTAAAAAAATGACTCCTCCTGCCCCGTAGCTATATTGTATTCTGTAGAGCAACCCGAAAATAAAAAGGAAAACGGCAGGGCAAGGAACAATAAGAGGAGTATCTTGACCCCTAATTTATTCAGCATAATATAAAGTTTGCGCAGCGGCAGGCCTACCACATTATAAAAACACCCTTCGACCCTACGGATAAAAAAAGCGCCGCTGCCTTGAATATCGAAACTCCCGGCCTTATCCAGAGGAGAAACGCGCGCAAAATAACGCGATATCTCTTTATCGCCTAATCTATCCATATAAACCTTGGTCTTTTCATAATCCACTAACGTCCTAAGCTCCTCCTTATCTATTAAGGCAATCCCCGTATAAAGCCACTGCGGTTTCTGAGAGAGCAACTTCAGCATCCTACGCGCATCTTCTAAATCTCGCGGTTTTCCAAAAATACGGTCATCCTGGACTACTATAGTATCAGCAGCAATAATAATACCTTTTTTTACCCGGCCGGCTGCAGCCTGCGCTTTTTTCAAGGCATTCTTTTTAACCAGACTTGCAAAAGAAGAGCCTTTTTCTTTTCTCCTTTTTTCTTTAACCCCGCTGGATAAAGGCTTAAACTTCAAGCCGTAAAGCTTAAGCAGTGATCTTCGCGCCCTGGAATTGGAGGCCAAATAAATATTTTTCATTTTAACTTAATGCCGCGCTCTCTCCCGCCAGATAACCGGTAGAAAAAGCTGCCTGCAGGTTGAATCCTCCTGTATCCGCATCTATATCTATCATCTCTCCGCAAAAATACAATCCCTTGATCAGGCGCGATTCCATAGTGCGCGGATTTATCTCCTTCAAAGAAACGCCTCCCCTGGTAATCATTGCCTCATCCAGAGGCCTGGCCCTGGAAATATCCAGCCTGAAAGATTTAAGCATTGCGATTATTTGTCTTCGCTCCTCCTGGGTGATATGGCTGACTTTTTTATCCGATGGTATACCTAACCTGGCCATAAATACTTCCGCCATACTCCTGGGCAAGAGCGCCAAGAGAGTATTCTTAAGCGTCTTTTTAGGGCCGGCCTTGAATTCTCTAAGCAGGCGTGCGTTTAACTGCTCCGTAGATAAGGCTGGCTTCAGATCTATCTCAAGCTCCAGGTGTTTGACCTCATTTAACCAGTCTACGACCTTTCCGCTTAAAGTCAAAACAAGAGGCCCGGAGACGCCAAATCCGGTAAACAGCAACTCTCCGATTTCTGAGGTTATATGCCTTTGGCCGTCGCTGAATCTTAACCTGATATTACGCAGGGGGAGCCCCTCTAACACCCTTGTTTCACGCTGAACAATCTCCAAGGGCACCAGGCCTGGCCTTAGCGCTACGATATGGTGCCCTAGCCTGGAAACGATATCCAAGACCTCTGCGCTAGATCCGGTAAAACGGTAAGATGCCCCTCCGGTGGCCAGGATCAGTCTCTGCAGAGGCAAAACCTTTCCTCCCTGCAACACTATGCCTTTTACTCTCTTCTCCTGTATAAAAATATCCTTTAATTCTGTTTTATAGAGAACGCCGACTTTATTTTTATGCAGTTCTCTTTTTAATACCCCCAGGACGCTGCTGGAATCATTACTCTCAGGGAATACGCGCAGTTGCCTCTCTGTTTTAAGCTTAAGGCCCCTTTCTTGAAAGAAATCCATAAGCTGGAGGTTAAAGAATTTACTGAAGGCATCCCGCAGAAATAAACCGTTGCGGGAAAACCTTTCAAGAAAGGAATCTAAATCGCAGGCATTGGTAAGGTTACAGCGGCCCTTGCCGCTTAAGAGGAGTTTATTACCCAGGGTAGATTTTTTTTCTACGAGGATTACTTCTTGAGAAAGGCCCGCCGCACGGATTGCCGCCATCATTCCCGCAGGTCCGCCGCCAACCACCGCTATCTTTTTCGATTCCACTAAAAACCCTTTCCCGCTTGTCTTTTAACCTTTGGCGGGATCACGCGAAGGCGCAAGCAGCCCGAAATCTGCTACAGTAAATATGGATCTCAGTTTCAGACCGGCCCGAGCGAGGTTCTCGAGCGCACCTTCCTGCCTGTCTACGACCACTATTGCTTCCTGAACAACCACACCTTCGCGCTCCAGGGCCTGTTTTGCTTCTATTAAAGCCTGACCCGTAGTAGCAACATCATCGACCAGAACTACCTTAGCGCCTTTCTCAAGCGCCGGTCCCTCTATCTGACGTGCTGCGCCATGCGTCTTGGCAGACTTGCGCACAATAAATGTCTTGATAGCAGTGCCGTTGATATGGCTTAAGACAGCCAGGGCGCCAACGATAGGATCCGCACCCAGGGTAGGGCCGCCGATGGCATCGATACCCATCCCCTTCACAAAATCCAGCATAATACTGGCCACCAGATAAGCGCCTTCGGGAGTCAGGGTAATTATCCGGCCATCAAGATAATAATTACTTTTCTTCCCTGAAGACAAAACAAACTCCCCCCTTTTAAGAGCCTCTTTGTTTAAAAGGGAGAGCAGTCTTTGTTTAAACTCGGGCAATCCTTCTTTCTCCATAGTGTTTTTATTCTACTATCCAAATCTTTGCGTGTCAACTCTATTCCGCCTCATTTAGTTGACAAAGATACCTTTAATTGTTATCATATCCTATATTCTCCGCTCTTATAAAATACGATAATCCAGCTAAAAGGAAGATTAAAAGATGGGTAAATTCAGCCGACTCCTAAAAGGGTTACGCGATATTATCTATCCGAAACTCTGCCTTATCTGCAAGCAGAAATTGACCGTTTCCTCCATAGGCGGATTTGTCTGCTTGGAATGTTGGGCCAAGATTAAAAAGAATAATCCTCCCTTCTGCCGCAGATGCGGCAGGCAATTACGCGGGAGCGGGTTAGCCAGGAATATCTGTCCGGATTGCGTCAGAAACTCGCCGCATTTCGACCGCGCCTTCAGCCCTTGCAGCTATGAAGGAGTAATCAGAGAATTGATACAGGAGTTTAAATACAAAAAGAAGGACTACCTGGGTCAATCCTTAAGCAGGCTGCTTGTTGAATTTATTAAAGAATACGCCCTTCCCATGGAGATCATAGAATGGGTGATCCCCGTGCCGCTGCACAAAACCAGGATGCGCGAAAGAGAATTCAATCAGGCCGGGGTTCTGGCCGGCCATGTAGCAGAGGAATTCAAAATAAAGATGCTGGAGGATAACCTGATACGCCACCGTTACACCAAAACACAGACTGAGCTGGAGACGAGCGACCGGCTCCTCAATATCAGGGATAGTTTTCTGGTCAAACGCGAGAAAGAGATACAAGGCAAAAACATACTTTTAGTAGACGATGTGCTGACTACAGGAGCTACTTCTTCTGAAGCAGCCTCTGTCTTAAAACGGGCCGGTGCAAGGATTGTTTTTGTGCTGACCCTGGCTAATTGATACCATGAAAATATTAAGAGACTACTTCCTGAGAGAATTCATCGGCCCCTTCTTTCTGGCCCTGGCAGTACTTACCTTTGTAATGCTTTTGGGAAACCTCATAAAGATAGCGGAGCTGGTCATAAACAAAGGCGTGGACATATACAGCGTCGCCAAACTCTTTATCTTTATGATACCCTACCTGCTCACCTATATCGTGCCGATTTCAAGCCTGGCTGCCATACTCCTTGCGCTTGGGAGATTGTCCAGCGATAACGAAATCACGACCATTAAGGCGAGTGGCGTGAATATCTTCAACCTGATAGTGCCGCTTTTAGTAGTAGGGTTGATCTTCAGCCTGGTACTGGTAATATTTAACGACCGGGTGATACCTTATGCGCATTATGCCTCGCGCAAGACTCTCGTGGAGGTTGGGGCCAAGAATCCGGCTGCCGCACTTGAGCCAGGCGTTTTTATAAATTCTTTCCAGAAATACATACTTTTTATCTACCGCATAGATGAAAATAAGCTGACAAATGTGCGCATCTACGAACCGCAGGGGCAAGGTAAACCTACGCGCACCATCATAGCAAAGAAAGGCGAGTTTATCGCCATACCGGAAAAGAATATGATTAAACTCAAGCTTATGGACGGCTCCTCAGACGAACCTGACCCTGAAAACCCCAGCAACTTCTACAAGCTTAATTTCAAGACTTATTTTATGGGTCTGAATTTAAGTGACGCGCGAAGCAGGGATAATATAGAAAAGAAGCCCAAGGATATGACCATACAGGAATTGAATAAGGAGATCGCGAAACTGAAGAAAGAAGGGGTTGATCCCATGCCGCTTATGACTGAGATACACGAAAAGATCGCCCTGGCCTTCTCATGCTTTATATTTATACTGCTGGGCTGCCCCCTGGCGATAATCACGCGCAGGAGAGAGAAGTCCATAAACTTCGGCATCGCTTTCATTATTGTAGGCATATATTACCTCTTGCTCATCGGCTCGGAGGCACTGAGCCTGCAAGGATATGTCAATCCGGAAATCGCCATGTGGATACCCAATATCACGCTGGGTGCCGCAGGCATTATCTTAACCTATAGGCTATGCGCATATTAGACCGCCATATATTAAAGATGGTTCTGGGGGTATTCCTGGCCTGCCTGTTTACGTTTATCTTCCTTTATATTATCGTTGACGTATTCTCCCACCTTGAAGATATACTTAAACAAAAGGTCAGCGCGTATATACTCTGGCACTACTACCTGTCATACCTGCCTATAATCTTTGTCCAGATAACCCCGATCGCCTGCCTACTCGCCGTATTATATACCTTCAGCAGGCTTAACCGCGATAATGAGGTTATCGCCATGCGCTCATCCGGATTAAGCATATTCCAGATAAGCAGGACAGTCATTATCTTAGGTATCTTCATCAGCGTGCTGGTATTTTGGGTAAATGACCGGCTTGTCCCCTCTTCGCTGTATTTTAACCAACGCGTGAAGGCACAGATGGAGAGCGGAGAAAATAAATCCAAGGAAAAAGGCCACGAGGTAATCAATAACCTCTCCATGTATGGCCTCAGAAACAGGCTTTTCTTCGTAAACAGGTTCTCGGCGGACACCTCCACCATGGAGGGGATTGTCATACTGGAGCATGATACGCACCAGAACATCATCAGGAAGATTGTGGCGAAT
The DNA here is from genome assembly GCA_964554825.1 of uncultured Planctomycetales bacterium. GTDB lineage: Bacteria > Omnitrophota > Gorgyraeia > Gygaellales > Profunditerraquicolaceae > VGKF01. The sequence goes on along the minus strand of CAZKQC010000067.1, from coordinate 384 downwards.
AAAGGGGTATACGAAGATGGTTCCTGGAGGTTCTATCAGAATATCACCTATGAATTTGACGAAAACGGACAGGTTAAAGGAGAGCCTCAATACCAGGAAGAAGAGATAATGCCCATACCCGAATCTCCGCGCGACTTCCTGGACCAAAGGCAAAGCCCGGAGGTTATGGATATAGAACAGTTGAATAATTATATCTGGAAACTATCCAGAAGCGGGGCCACTACCGTAATCAGAAACCTGAAGGTGGAGCTTTATCAGCGCTTTACCATACCGCTGGCGAGTATCATCATAATCCTTTTAGGCATACCTTTTTCCCTGATGATGAAAAGACGCGCCACAGGCTTATCTTCGATAGGTATATCTATTATGGTGGGATTTTTATAC
>CAZKQC010000066.1:0-7322 GCA_964554825.1 uncultured Planctomycetales bacterium | reverse complement strand
AAACAGGAAGCTTCATATGTTTAGCAGCCATATCCATGATCTCTTTGGGTATGGTCGCCGAAAATAGCAGCGTTTGCCTGTCTTTGGGCAGGAAACGCAAAATCCTGTCTATCTGCGGGGCAAACCCCATATCAAGCATGCGGTCAGCTTCATCAAGCACCAGTATCACTACGTCATCGGGCAATATATTCCAGTGGCCCATATGGTCAAGAAGCCTGCCGGGAGTGGCAATTACCACGCGGGGAGACCTGCGCAAGGCCTGCACCTGCGGTTCCATCGGAGCGCCTCCGATAAGACAGGCAGTGCGCATCCCGAACGAATGCGCGACCCCCTGGAAGGCCTCGTCAATCTGAATAGCCAATTCACGGGTAGGCGCAAGGACCAGGCCTATCCCTTTCCCCTGCGCCAGGCGCTGCACCATAGGAATGGCAAAAGCGTGTGTTTTACCTGTCCCGGTCTGCGCGATGCCGACGATATCCTTACCTTCAAGCGCCAGGGGTATAGCCTTCAATTGGATAGGCGTAGGGATCCTGAACTTTATGCGCTCAAGGATATCCAGGATCTTCGGCGCTATACCTAAGCCGTAGAAACTCTTGTCAGGTTTATTAATAACCGGAGCAGAGGGGCCTGCGTTATTAGTTTTATGTGGCATAGTTATCTGGAGACCCTGGGCCTGTATTCCTGGACCAGCCGGTCAAGATGGACGTGACAATACTCTTCGTGATTATAGATACTTAAGATGTGCTTGCAGTGCGGATATTTGCATTTTCTGCCCTTACTGGAAGTCCTTACTTTTTTGATAGCCGCTCCTTAAGCATGAATAAAAAAAGCCGCAAAGGTTAGTTGTCTTCCTTCACGGCCTTAAGATTTTCTTATCTCTTCTCACGATTACCTTTATTTTATTATATCACCTTATCCGGCCTTGTCAAACAGAATTTAAAAAACCCCCAGGCCTTCTAATCTCTTGCGTAACCGCGCGATCTCTGATTCCTTCTCTTTCAGTTGGCTCTCTTTAATCTTTATCTCTTCGTCTTTTCTTGATAAATCTTCCTGAAGCCCGGTTATCCGCTTCTCTAGCGTCCTGGTCCTTGAGATTGTCGTGCATCCGGCCAGGCTCAGACAAAGCAAAACTAATAACAGGTTTCTCATATCTATTCAGAGCCTTAATGCGCCATTGTTAAATTGAGTACCCCGCCTACGGCAATACTGACAAGCATCATAATGAGAGTCGCCTTTATTAGATCCCGGATGCCCAACTCCTTCCATAATACTATAAACGTGGCAATGCAGGGGAAGGATATGGCTAATAATGTTGCCGCAATAAATAGCTGCTTGGCAGAAAGCCCTAAGGGGATCAACATCCCCACGGCAACATCCTTTCTTAAGAACCCGATTACCAGGGCAACTATAGCCTCTCTGGGGAGTCCGAATATACCGTTAATTATTGGCGCAAATATGCCGGTTATTATATCAAACAGCCGAAAGTACAGGAGAATATTGATGGCCAATACGCCTATGAGCACGACCGGTACCGCCTCGATCAGAAAACCCTTAATGCGAAAGTAGAGCTTCTGCCCCAGCATAGATAGCGGCGGAAATCTATAGGGAGGGATCTCTAACAAAAACTCCGGGCTGTAACCGGTTAACGCGCGGTTTAGAATCAGACCTAATATCAGGATTAGGGAAAATAATACCAGGTATACTCCCCCCACATAAAATCCTCCGAATTTACCCAATAAGCCGAATATCATTGCCTGCAGCGGCACGCAGGGCACGCCGATAGAAATAATAGTCGAGGCGATAAATCTCTCGCGTTTTGATTCCAGGACGCGTGTTGAAAGGATCCCCGGGACATTGCACCCGAAACCTAAAAGTACCGGGATAATGGCGTAACCATGCAGGCCCAGGCGGTGCAGGATATTATCCAGCAATATCGCCAGGCGGGGCAGATACCCTATATCTTCCAGGAGGCTGAGCATAAAATAAAATGACGCGACGTAAGGCAGGACCATACCGAATTCAATGTAAGGAGCCGTAGTTAGCACTCCCAGAGACTGCTTGAAGTCGATCTTCCCGTTAATCAAATCTCCGATCAAGAGATGGAACCAGAACCCTTTCTCCTGCCAGTAAAGAGTGAGCCTTTCCAGCAGGGGCCGGTAAAGATCGTGGAATACGGGATCGGTTATTTTATTGATTATACCCTCTGCGATAAAGCGTACAAATTTAAATGAGACATAAACAACCCCTGCAGCCATAAGCAACCCGGTCAACGGCCGCACAGATGCGTCTTCCAGGATCTCTCTTATGCTGTGATGCCGATGCTCCAGATGCTGAACCTGCTCAATAATACGCCCTATCTCTTTCCAGAGTTCTTCGTGGGGAAGCTTTTCTCTTAGGCTAGGCGCCGCTTCTTTTATCCTTTCAATCAATAACTTGATCCCTGAGCCGGTTACCGCGCAGGTTGAAACCACAGGAACACTTAAAACCTTCTCTAGCTTCTCGATATCGATGCGCACTCCCCTGTGAGCAGCCTCATCGCACATATTCAAACAGATAACTACCGGGAATCCTTTTTCAATGAGTTGCAAGGTCAGAAGCAGATTTCTCTCCAGATTGGTTGAGTCGAGGATATTAATGACTGCGATTTGAGTTTTCGGGTATTCTTTTAATAATGATACAGCTACTTCCTCCGCCTGGGAAGTCGACTCCAGGGAATATGTACCGGGCAGGTCTACAACCTCGATCTTCTCATTGCCTAACTGTAAATACCCCTTAGATATCTCCACGGTAGTCCCGGGATAATTAGAGGCTATGACCTGGACTCCGGTAAGGCGGGAAAAAACCACGCTCTTGCCGACATTGGGATTACCGATTAAATAAATCTTCTTTATCATTCTACCTCTATTATGACCTTTGCCGCTATGCTATGACCTAAGGCTAAAATACTCCTGCCTGACTTTATTACCACGGGTCCCCTTAAGCCGATATGGCTGAGCTTTAAAACTTCTTTGCCTTTATACACGCCCATATTCATCAGCCTGCTAGCTAAATTCGAGCCTCCCAGGATCTCTGAAATCCTGCCCTTATGTCCTGCCTTCATCTGCGCTAAAGATATCTTTTTCATTAAAATACCGCTAGGATTCCTTTTAAAATATTTATATACGGATAATATTATACTACTACGGCAAGGAAATGCAATTAACCTCTAAAGACAACAGTCATTTTTAAGGGGGGACATGCTTAGGAAGATGGATATCAGCGCGTTGCGAGATTAAAAAGGTATCCGGTAAAGATTATGGCTAAGGTCGTTATGCCAAAAAAGATCGCTATTAACTTTAACTTCATCGCCCTGCGAAGCATGATCGCCTCAGGCAGGCTTAAGGCAGAAACAGCCATCATAAAAGATAACGCCGTCCCCAGGGGAAAACCTTTCTGAAATAAAACTATCGCCACGGGGAGTATCGCCGCGCAACTTCCATAGAGGGGAACGCCTAAAAGAGTGGCGATCGGAACCGAGAAAAATCCCGCCTTGCCGACTATCCCCTGTACAGCCTCCTGGGGTATAAAATTATGTATCAGGGCTCCTATGCTCACGCCTACTAATATCCAGGCCCAGAGCTTATGAATAATTGAACGCGCCTCGCGTATGCCAAAAATGAGCCTACTCTTAAAACCGTTAAAAAACCTGCCCTCGCCAAAGACGCTCTCATCGGGTTTAATGATATCTTCAACGAGCAGCCCCTCAAGGCGCATCTTTCCTAAAATAAAACCGGAGACCACGCCTATAGCGATGCCGCTGACAACATAGGCAAGCGTAATCTTCCAGCCAAAGAATCCAAACATGAGCACTACCAGGTATTCGTTGATGATCGGAGAGGTTATAAGGAAAGAGAGTGCGATCCCCAGTGGTATCCCGGACTCAAGAAAACTAAAAAAGATAGGAATAGAAGAGCAGGAACAAAAAGGAGTGACTGCGCCAAACAGGGCAGCAAAGAAATTCCCAAACCCTCTACTCCTACCTAACCATTCCTTGGTCTTCTGCTGAGGCAAAAATGTCCTCAAACAACCAATGACGGTAATCATGGTAAAAAGCAGGAGGATGATCTTCAGGGAATCATAGAGAAAGAAGTCCAGCATCCCCGCCAGCTTTGATATACTGGAAAACCTTAAAACCTCATAAACAAACCAATTAACTACTAACTGCAACATGATTTTTTATCCGGTTTATCCTGGCTGCAACAACAAGATTGAGACTTTGCTTTTTCCTGTATTTTCTTATCCAGTTTATCAATCATCCTGACAAAGAACCCTTTCTCTGCCTTCTTCCGGTCAGCCGCATCCTTCATCTTCCCCTCCTTTTAATCTTACAACAACCGCCCTCGATCCTGATTACCTTAATATTCACCAGGCAATCTGCTACCTTTTTTCGCGCTGATGCTACAATGCGCGAAAAGGTCGGACGGGATACATGCATCAGGCGGGAGGCATCAATCTGCTTCATCTTCTCCAGATCCGCCAGGCGGATAGCCTCAAACTCATCCAGGCTAAGACGGACACCCTGGAGCCTGTTAAGCGGTTTGCAGCGGGGTTTAAAACACCTCTCGCCCGGCTCACACTTAACCCATCTCGTCTTTTTAGGCCTCATAACTACCCCCTAATTGTCTGTTATGAACATATGTTCATAACAAGTTTACCACAAGAAATCGGTTTGTCAATATTTTTTTGTACCGGTTAGTAAAGACTTTAGGTAAGGAATAAACTCTTCAGAGAAGCAACTAGGCGGGAGTGGCGTCTTTCGTCAGCAACCAACTTAAGCAAAATATTTTTTAATTCTTCATCTTCGGCTAAAGAAGCACATTCAGAATAGATTTTTATCATATTTATTTCAATCTCATCCATCTGGTCCAGGTATCTTTTATAATCTTCTCTGGTGAGCACCTATTCTCCCTTGCAGAGTTTCACCAATATCTTATCCACGGTCATCTTATGCGCGGTGGATTCTTTGGCTAAAATCTCGAGCGCATACTTTAGCGTGGCAGCCCTATCCTCAGATAGACCCAGCCAGAAGACCGCTGACTCCAGATGACGGTTATAAATCGGGACTGCCTTTTCTTCGGCAGCAAGCCCTTGCTTCAATAGCTCAATGAGTTTTTGCCTATTTGGGTTGCTCATGTTTATTATTATACCTCGTTTCCCTGAAATAACCATCACCCAGGGAATCCTTAAGGGCTGCACCGGCTAGCGTCCCTTCCTTAAATCCCCAATCTCCCTCTTTATTTACATTAAAAATGACAAAACCCCGGATTTTATCCATGCCTCTTATCTCTGAAAATGCCTGCCGTATCCAGGATCCCTTGTCGCCTCCTCTAGAGACACTGCTAAATTCAGTTATCAAGATTGGCTTGTTAAAGGCCTGGTTTATCTCCTTGTAACGCCTGCTGAAAAGCTCACTAAAACTCATCCACCTGCTCCAGGATTGGGTATCCCCCCAGTTGTATCCGTCCAGGCCGATGTAATCAACGTAATCATTACCCGGATAATAAAGCAAAAAGCTGTTATTATCTTTTGGTACGTCCTCCCAGTTTACGCAAAAGACCCAATTTACATTTGCTGCCCCGACCTCTCTGAAAATATCGTGAATGCGGCGGTAAAGCGCGATGTATTTATCTTTTCCTATTTTTTCGCCTCTCCAGGGATACCAGTTTCCGTTTGGCTCATGGGCAAAGCGCAGGAATACCGGCTTCTTTATACGCTTAAGCCGCAGGGCAAACTCTCTTATATAGCTGTCAAATTTACCCGAGACTAAACCATCAAAGTCAATCCCTTCTTTCGTCCGGGTATCCCACGGCTCCCAAGTCACTATAAGCGCGCAGTTCTGGCCATAAACATCAGCGATAACTTTCTTATCCGGGAAATCCCCCCAATCCAGAAAAACCATCACCAGATACGGTTTCTTGCCAAAGGCATTCTTAAACTTCAGGATATCCTCTTGGGAAGGATTATCCGCAAGAAATGCGCCGGTCAGACAATACTGTTGGTTATCCTGCGCCGATATAGAGCTTAGGTTAAAAAATAAAGTCAAGAATAGAAAGATTATCTTTTTCATTCACCCGGCCGGTTAAAATAGAATATGGCGCTTAACACCATAAAATGATATAAGGCCCAGAAAGAATTAACCAGAACCGCTGCCTCCCTTTCGTAAATAAAACGGTTTAATCCCCAGACTATAGCCACAAAATTTAATATCCACAAACCCAGCTGCGGCCATAGCGCCAAATATGGAACTGCCCTGCCCTTGATCTTTTCTGTCACCCCAAAAGTGGTTTTTACCCCTAAAACCGCGCTGGTTGCAGCGCGCATATATACAGTGATGGTAGACATAGCTAAAAGCTGCCCCAGAAACAAATCCCTTACCCTGTAATTTCTTCCCCTGAGCACAAAATAAAATACGCTCGTAGAAAGTATTATATATGGAAAAAAGACAAGGAAATAGATTTCTTTTCTCAGGAAAAACGAAGGGACTCCGAAGAACAGATAGATTATCGGGCAAATCATCATAAAGAAAAATGCCGCCCCTACCAGATAATAAGAGCTGGAAAGAAAATATTCCCACCACTGCACCGGAGTCAGAGAAAACGGCCGGGTGATCAGTCGAAAGAGCACTTTTTTAAAGACGCTGATCGTGCCGTTTGCCCAGCGGAACTGCTGCTTGAAATAACCCACCAGGTCAACCGGACCCATGCCAAAGACATAGACATGGTTATAATAAAGGGACCTCCATTTTCCCGCGTGCAGTTTTACGGAAGTGGCAAAATCCTCGGTCACCGTAGACTCATCCAGGCCGCCCACAGACTTAAGGGCCTCGGTGCGGAAGACCACGTTTGTCCCGCAGCAGAACATCGCATCGTCGATACTTTTGCCCTCGCAGATATACTCATAGAAAACCGCCTGCTGGAAGGCAGCTGCCCGGCTAACCCTGCTCTCTTCGATATTGGAATAAAACTGCGGAGTCTGCACAAAAGAAAGCCGCGGGTCTTTTTCCATTATCGGGATAATCACATTTAAAAATTCCGGAAGCGGATTCTGGTCAGCGTCGAATACCGCCACATACTTCTGGCTTAAGGTCTTGAGGCAATCATTGACTATGCCGGCCTTTGCTCCGCGGCGTTCCTTGCGCCTGAAAAGCACCAGGCCCAGCTCTTCGCATAGCTGCTGGGCTTCTTTCGTATATTTTTCATCAGAGCTGTCATCCAGGAAATAAACAGTCTTATTTTTATAATTCAGGTTCTTTAAGGTAATAAAGGTACTTTCCAGCACACTCC
>CAZKQC010000065.1:0-7408 GCA_964554825.1 uncultured Planctomycetales bacterium | reverse complement strand
CTATTACCGTATGCGGGTCTCCTTCTATGGTACTCCTGTCCATAAAAGCGCCCGGGTCACCTTCATCGGCATTGCAGATAACGAATTTCTCTTCGCTTTTTTCTTTAGCAGTCAACTCCCATTTTATCCCGGTAGGAAAACCAGCGCCTCCCCTGCCGCGCAAACCGGATTTCTTAACCGCGGCAATTACCTCCCCTGGAGTCATCTCAGTCAATACTTTAGCCAAGGCCTCATATCCCCTGACCGAAAGGTAGTCATCGATATTCTCCGGGTCAATGATACCGCAGTTACGCAGGGTAATACGCATCTGCTTGCCGAAGAAATTAACGTCTCCGAATACCCTAAAAAATCTATTGTATAAATGGTCCTCTTCTATGGCCAGCTCTTTGAGCGGCTGCTTCTTAACCAGATGCGCCTGAAGGATCCTGGGGATATCCTTCTCCGTGACATTACCGTAAATAGTATAGTCCGGGTTAATGATCATCACCGGGCCCTGTTTACACATACCCAGGCAGCCTGAAATATTAATCCTTACCTTATTGGATAAAGACAGTTTCTCCAGTTCCTTCTCTATCGTGGCTTTAAGCTCCTTGGACTTCTTCTGCATACAAGAGGGACCGTCGCATAATGTAATGACATAGTCTCTTGGCATGATATTATTGCTCCTCTTATTTAATCAACCACTCTTTTATAATTTCGCCTTTTTTAATATGCCGTTCTATAATCTGCTGCGCCATCTCGCGCGTTACCTTACCGTATTTTATGGGGATCTTCCCCTCTTCGATAACCTCGACCGTGGGCTCGAGGTTGCACCTGCCGGCGCATCCTTTCTGGCTCAAACAGATATCGGTGAGGCCTTTTTTAATCGCCTCCTGGAAAACCTGCATCACATCCTGCGAGCCTGCGGCTATCTCGCAGGTAGCCATACCCACATGCACCCGCTTGGTAGAAAGATACCCCTTATTGACAATGCGGCTGATCGCCTCTGTGCGCTTCTTCTTCAATATCTCTAACGGACTGGCCAAATCTTCCTCCTTACTTTATTTAAGCTTATCCTTACCTAAGATATTCACATAATAAATCAGGTTCTCAAGCTCAAGCTCCACGTTCACGTTATTCACTACTACATCCTCCGGGGCTTTAAGCCTGATAGGCGCAAAATTTAATATCCCTTTTATCCCGCTCGTAAAGAGCATATCCGCTACCTGCAGCGCCGCTACCTCAGGCACGGCAATAATCCCTATCTTTATACCTTCTTTTTTTACGAAGTCCTTTAGTTCTTCTATAGGCAAGACCGGTATCTGGGTATCCCTGCTATAACGGCTGGACTCGATATCGAACCCGGCGACTATCTTTATACCTTCTTTTTCAAAACCGCTATAGCGCATCAGGGCTCCTCCGATATGGCCTGCGCCCACCACAATGACTTTTTCTACCCGGTCTTTTCCTAAGATACTGCTTATCTTCTCAATAAGCTCGTCGATTTTATAACCGCCCCTTTTATTACCCGAGATACCAAAGATCGAGAAATCTTTCCTTACCTGGGAGGCAGTAGAGCCTGCGGCATCAGCCAGATTCCCAGAGAAGACCTTTACGAAACCCATAGACTGCAGCCGATAGAGGGCATTCTTATAGCGGGAGAGTCGGATAATGCAGTTTTTATTAGCAATCATATTGTTCCTTTTTTCACAATAATTGTTTAAAATATAACATATTTTTGCTATTTGTCAATTTATTTTTGTTCCTTTTTTCACTAAAAAAATCCCCCTGGCTAAATATCTTAACCAGGGGGAATACTGCCAAACTGCGCAGTCCTTCTATCTATTTACCACTTATTCCAGTGTATATTGTCAGGGTTAAACTTATCTTTTGGCTTTTCTGTTCCGACGGGATTACCTACGGCAATCACATTGAAAGGTATGACTCCCTGCGGTATCCCTAGGATGCTGCGCACATAAGCTATCCTTGCCTTTGAAGGATACATCCCGGTCCAGACTGCTCCGAGGTCAATAGCCTCAGCAGCGAGTAGGATATTCTCGCTAGCAGCAGAACAATCCTGAACCCAGAAATCCTGGCTCGGGCCAGCAAGAGTTTTATCCATTACCCCGCAGACTACAATAGCTGCCTTAGCCGAAACGATCATTTGAGAATTAGGCAGGCCGCTAGCAAGTTTGCTTAATACCCCTTCGTCTGTGACCACCACGAATGCCCAGGGCCTTCTATCCATTGCCGAAGGCGCGGCCATCGCAGCCTTAAGCAGCGTGTCCAGCTGTTCTTTAGTTGCCGGTACGCCGGTATAGTTACGTACGCTCTTACGGGAACGGATTACTTCCAGGCAGCCTTTCTCATCCGCCGATACCTCCGCGGTAAAAATAAATACGGCGGCAAGGGCTAAAAACAGATATTTTTTCATCTTTCTTTCTCTCCTTCCGATACCAAGCCTAAGCCGCATCTATAGTCTGGCCCATTATCGTCATCCTCTCCAATAGCTCAATCTCAAGGAGCTGCCACTTGCCTTTCTCTTTTATAAGCTTAACCCGGAAACGGCCCCTCTCTCCTTCAAAAATCTTCTCGCTCTTATTCTCCTTTGACTGGCATAAAACCAGGGCTACTATCTCAACCTCTGCCCTGGTCTTTGACTCATCAAGCCTGATATCCATTTTATCCACGCCGATGATAATAGCCTTGTAATAGGCAAAGACTTCTCTGGTTATATAAATAAGCGTCTGACGGTCGTTATTGTATTTGTCGGAATATTCTTTGGAGATCAGGTTGGCGCAGGCAAGGATATTCTTTGACTCTGCAGAGCGCTTACCTTCCAGGATGAACCTCCTGACTTGTCCGGCCTCCGAAGAAAAGATAAACTGCACGCAAAAGAAAGATACGGCCAGGATCAAAGCTGCCAAGCCGATATGAATATAGTTTTTCTTCAACTCCATACGCCTAACCAAAATATTTCAGAATCAGCATTGTAATATCGTCTGACTGGGGTTCTCCTTGAGCAAAATCACTTATCCTGCTCTTGAGCGTCCTTATGATCTCGGTTATATCTTTCTCCTTAAGGACCGAGAACGTCTGCTTAAGCCTTGCCTCCGAGAAAAATTCCTTCCTGGGATTCATGGCCTCAGTGACTCCGTCGGTATACAGAAAAAGCATATCTCCGGCTCCAAGCCTTATCTTTTTAATGGTAAATTTTGTATTCTCCATCGGCCCCAGGACAAACCCCTTATCTACGCTTAAGAATTCCGGTTCCCCTCCCTTTCTGCAGATCAAAGGCGGGTTATGCCCTGCGTTGGTGAGCTCCACATCCCCGGTTGCGGTATCCAGCGTAGCGCAGAAGATAGTGGCAAACATAGCTGTATTATTATCCAGGGCCAGGATATTATTTACCCGGTAGAGTATCTCGTTTACCGGGAGGTTCTGCAGGGCTGCGTTTTTCAATAAAATCTTGGTGATCATCATAAATAACGCGGCAGGCACGCCTTTTCCGGAGACATCTCCCATCAGAAAACAAAGCTTCCCCTCGTTAATGAGGAAAAAGTCGTAGAAATCGCCTCCCACCTCCTTAGCCGGCTCCATCATGGCAAAGGTATCGAATTCCTTCCTATCGGGGAATGGGGGAAATATCCTGGGCAGCATGCTGGTCTGGATCTCCTTGGCGATCTTAAGCTCGCTTTCAATGCGCTCCTTGGCAGCAGTAGCCTCAGTCAGTTTATTTATGTAGTCCTTCAGAGAAACCTTCATATAACCGAAGGCCTGGGCCAGTTTGCCTATCTCATCCCCTGTTTTTACTGCGGGCATCTCTATATCGAGATTACCCTGGCCTATCGCCTCTGCTGCCTTGGCCATCCCCCTGAGCGGCTTTGTAATAGAGCGCGATATCAACACGACTGCAAATACCAAGAGCAGGATCCCTCCCAGCCCCAGCACGCCTACCACCAGATTGTGCCTGCGGATATCAGAGAGAAATTCATCCTCCGGCAAGACTAACGCCAGGGTCCAGCCGGTTGACGGCAGAGGCGCGTAATACATCCAGCATTTTTTATTCCTGACAATGGAAGTAAAAGGCACGAAACCGGATTCTCCCTTTATCATCTTTCTGGCAATTTCCCTTAACTGCGTATCGCCGCGGGCCTGGGCAACGCTAAAGATAGATTCGTTCATGATCAACTCTTTCACCGCGTGGGTGATGATGGTGCCGTTTTTGGAGATTAGGTAGGCATCCCCACTCTCCAGCACCTTTACCGAAGAGACTATCTTCTGTAACCATTCCAGCGAGATATCCGCGCAGATAATCCCTTTTAGCTGCCTCTGGCCGTTGATATTTTCATAAAAAGGCACGGAGTAGGTGGCCATAATGATCTCGTCAAAATAAGGCTCGCTCCAGGCAGGGGAATTGAGCTCTCTGGGGATCTGATACCAATCCTCATAAAAATAACGGTAATCCGCAGCGCCGAAATAGTCGAGTTTCAGCTCTCCGTCTTTCTTATAATAGTATGGGGCGAAATACAACTCTTTCTTGTCAAAGGCATAAGGCTCAAAGGCAATCCCTATCCCGTATATCTCCGGGTTATTAGCTGCGACCACCCGCAGCATTCCAACCATGCGCTCTTTGTCAAAATTACCCTCCTCAACGAAATAAGCCAGATTCTGCGGGACCTTCTTGATCGAGGCCAGGACCGCCTCTATCTTGTTAACCGTGCGCAGGGTAAGGTTCTGGGCGTTCTGCTCTATATTCTTGCGGATTATCTTCTTGGAGAATTTATAGTTAGAGCCTACGATAAGCAGGAAGATAAGCGTGCTGCTCCCTGAAAAGAATAAGATAAGTTTAAAGGCAAGGCTTCTGTTCCTGAACATCTTTAATTTGCGGGTTTGTAGAATTCTGCGTAACTAGGCGCGTCAATGACCAGGCCGCTATCCTTAAGCTCCTCGGCCACCCTTAGGTAGTCCTCCCTGCTTAAAATGCCTATACTGCCTGCGAGGCTGTCTTTCTTGACTATTATGTCTTTCATCCTGGCCAGCATCCAGGCCTGATGCACCCTATTAGCGGGGATTCCGGACTTCCTCATGTATTTTAACACGATATCCAGGGCCTCATCCTGATGCTTGAAGGCATAGAGCCAGCCCTCTATCGATGCTTTTACAAAATCGCGGCAGAGAGCAGGGTCTTTTTCAAACCTCTCCCGGAGCACATAGATGCCATCCTCGGGAAAATTAAGTCCGTATTGGTCAAAGAAGAAGGTAGAAAGCTCGTCTTCGTTTATCCCGGAGTTAATTATGGAGTGGTATTCGTTATACCACATCGCGGAGACCACATCCACTCCGCCGCGCAGAAAAAGATTGACCGTATAGGGTTGGGGCAGGGGTTTTACCTGAATATTGAATTTCTTAAAAAATGCCTCCGGCTGGATGCGCAAGTCACCCTCCCAGAGATTAACCTTCCTGCCAAACATATCCTGCGGCTTAAGGATGCCGCTTGATTTTTTAGCTACCAGCATCAGCGCTGAGCGCTGCACAATCTGGGCGATATTGACGACCTTAAGGCCCTGAGAGTATCTCTGGATCCCAGCGGAGAGCCAAAGGATCCCGAAATCAGCTTTACCCTCCTTTAGTAACTGGGCAGGAGGAAAATCCGCTCCTCCCTCCATAATAGTGACGTCAAGCCCGTGTTTTTTATAGAACCCTTTCTCATAAGCCAGGTAATACCCGGCAAACTGCGCCTGCGGTTTCCACATAGGGATAAAGGAAACTTTTCGCAAAGACGCTTCTTGCGCATACAAACAACAGGATAAATAAATTACGGAGGATACCAGAAGGAGGATGAGTAAAAATGTTTTTGTCTTCATCGCTGCAGTTTTCTTTGGGGGATTATCAGTTCCAGTTTCTTCTGCCGCGGCAGGCGCTTTATCTTGGCTTCGCGAATGAGAGCCGCAGGCCTACCGCGAGCCTTTTCACTATACACTAACTCTACCGGAGTCCTGTATTTAGTAAAACGGCAGCCGCGAGCGCTGTTGTGCTCTTTGAGCCGGCGCTCTAAGTTATTGGTAATGCCGGTATAAAGCTTACCGTCATTACATCGCAGTATATATATACACCAGGACATGAAGATCTGCAATTAATCTGCTACTTTGTATCCTGTAGCTTGTTTATAACCTTGGCGAATTCGGTGGGGACCAGGATAATCAAGCTGTTCTGCTCGGCGCCAATCTCCTGCCATGTCTGCAGCTGCCTCAGGATCAGGGCGTTCGGCGACTCGGATATAATCTTAGACGCCTCGGTAAACTTCCTGCTTGCTTCTTCTTCTGCGGACGCCTTAACTAAACGCGAGCGTTTTTCCCGGATAGCCTCGGCCTCCTTGGCCATGGCTCGCTTCATATTATCCGGTATCTCTATATTCTTAATCTCAACACTAATAATGGTAATCCCCCAGTCATCCGTCGGGCCCTGTAATATCTCCAGTACCTCTTTGCCGATCTGGTCTTTATTGGCCAGGAGCGTATCCAGGTCATATTTACCCAAAACATCCCTTAGTTTGGATTGAGCGAGCAATGTCGAAGCCAGGCCGAAATTCTCAACCGCTATTATGGACCTGGGGGCATCGAAGATCTTATAATATACTACGGCATCGATTTTTACCGGGACAGAATCCTTGGTCATAACCTCCTGAGGTATAACATCCATTGTCCGGATACGCATATCTACATTGCTTACGTATTCTATTACCGGGATTATAATATTAAAACCCGGCTTGATCTGCCTGGCGTATTTACCCAGGCGGAAAACTACGCCGGATTGCCACTGCGACACGATCCTGATCCCCAATAGACAGATAACCGCAGCAAAAATCAGCAAGAACGTCAGAATAGCACTTGGCATAGACTCCTCCTTATTTTAGAAAACCTGTAGTTTATATAAAATATTAACGGTAAAATTTAGGTTTCGGGTATTTATGGCGCTTTTGGTTATAATTGTGCCTTGCCGGCTTAGCTAAAGGCTGCTGCGGAGATTTGGAAAACTGTTCCAGAGAGATATCCGGATGCCTTGAAATAGGCAATGTTGCCCTGATGAGCTTTTCGATATCCCGGACATCACTGCTTTGATCAGGCGTGGCAAAAGAGATCGCATGCCCTTTATGCCCTGCGCGGGCCGTGCGTCCGATACGGTGCACGTAATTCTGCGCATCTTCCGGAAGGTCGTAATTAAGGACCAGCTCGATTCCCGTAACATCGATGCCGCGGGCCGCAATATCGGTGGCAACGAGCACCTTGTATTTACCCGACTTAAAGCCCTCGAGCGCTTCGCGGCGTTGACTCAGGGAACGATTGGAATGTATTTCAGCAGCGCTGTAACCCATATTCCTGATTGTAGTCGTAATCTTGCGCGCGTTATACTTGGTGCGGGAGAATAA
>CAZKQC010000064.1:0-7653 GCA_964554825.1 uncultured Planctomycetales bacterium | reverse complement strand
AATAATGAACTGACCGATTCCTCCATGTGAATCCTTTTTATTGCCTCACCTAATAACGCCGCTACAGACAGGACTTTTATACGAGGGTGTTGTTTCTGATCGCTTAAAGGGATGCTGTCTGTAATCAAGAGTTCTTCTAGGTTTTTGCATTTATCCACGCGCGAAAGCGCCGGCCCGGACAATACGCCGTGCGTAATCGCAGCAAATATCTTGCGTGCTCCTGATTTCTTGAGGGCATCTACCGCCTCGATTAAAGAACTGCCTGTGGCAATGAGGTCGTCAACAACGATGACATCCTTGTCCTGAACCTCTCCCAGGATATGCATCGCCTCGGTCTTATCCGGAGAGACTCTTCTCTTGTCTATTATTGCCAGGCCTGCATTGAGGCGCTTGGCATAGGCCCTTGCCATCTTGATACTGCCTACGTCCGGACAGACCACCGCTAAATCCTTGGTCTTCATTTTAGAAAAATAGTCTATAAATACGCCTACTGCAAAGAGATGATCCACCGGGATATCGAAGAAACCCTGGATCTGCCCGGCATGCAAATCCATAGTGAGAATCCTGTTCGCTCCCGAGACTGTCAGGAGGTTCGCAACCAGCTTTGCGGTAATGGGCACGCGGGGCTGGTCTTTTCTATCCTGCCTGGCATAGCCAAAATAAGGGACCACCGCAGTGATACGCTGGGCTGAGGCCCTTTTCAGGGCATCGATCATAATTAAAAGCTCCATAAGATTATCATTGGGCGGCGGGCAGGTGGGCTGCACCACAAAAACATCCTTACCGCGCACATTCTCATCTATCTTAACCCTGATCTCTCCTTCACTAAACTTATCCACCAGGGCGTCAGAAAGTTTAATCCTAAGATACTTACAGATATCCTTTGCGAGCGCTTGATGCGCATTGCCGCTTAAAACCCTTAACTTATCCATTTGAGCCCCTCGATTTCTTTTTTAAAGGGCGGGCAGGAACACCAGCCACTGTCACCCCGGAAGGCACGTTATTGTTTTTAGTTACCACAGAACCTGCCCCGGTCTTTGCGGATTTACCCACTCTCACCGGAGCCACCAAAACGGTATCTGAACCTATAAAGGCACCGTCACCTATTACCGTCGTATGTTTTTTCAGGCCGTCGAAGTTCGCGGTAACGCTTCCGGCACCGATATTTACCCTTGAGCCGATTTGGCTATCGCCGATATAGCCAAAATGCTTAGCCCAGGTCTTTGCACTAATACGGGAACGCACGATCTCAATAAAATTGCCCACCACTACTTCATCCTGCAAAACCGTGCCTTCTTTAAGGTGGGCAAAAGGACCTACCGAACAATTCTTACCAATTTTAACATCCCTTTCGATGACTGTAAAGGGATAAATCGTAGTATCGCTTCCTATGCGCGTGCCGTAACCGATAAAGGTAGACCCCGGATCAACGATCGAGACGCCCTGCTTCAAGAGCCCTTCGTTAATGCGACCCTGCATAATCGTATTAGCCCTGGATAGATCAGAGCGTGAATTTATCCCCAGCGCCTCATTTATATCTTTTAGGCTAACGCTTTCTATAAGGCCGCCTTTTTTATAAATAATATCCAGGGTGTCGGTAAGATAATACTCACGCTTGCGATTCTTAGCCCTGACCCTGGCGAGTGAGTCAACCAGCGCCTTTTTGCTAAAACAGATTATTCCGGTGTTGACCTCTTTAATATCTTTTTCGAAGTCATCGGCATCCTTCTCTTCCCTGATCCCGCAGAGATTCCCGTACTTATCCCTCAAAATCCTGCCGTAACCATAAGGCTCATCCATTCTTGCGGTTAACACGGTAGCGTCCAGATTATTTTTTATATGGTGTCCCAGGAGTCTCTTAAGCGTTTCCGGTTTTAACAGCGGCGCATCGCCATAAAGGATTAATACCGTCCCCTTAAAATTACGCAAAAAGGGCATCGCCTCCTTTACCGCATCAGCAGTGCCCCGCAGTCTGCGTTGGACGGCAAACCTTACGCCAGGCCTTAGTATCTTTTTAACTTCCTGGTATTTATACCCTAATACCGGGACATATTTACCTATCCCCAGTTCCTTAACCGAATCCAGCAGATATCCTAACATAGGCCTGCCGCAAATAGGATGCAATACCTTGGGAAGCGCAGACTTCATCCTGGTTCCTTCACCTGCCGCCAAAATTATAGCTGCTACGTTTTTATAAGACATGGCTATTAAAGTAACCCTGAATCCTTTCTAATGTCCAAATTGGTTGGGACGTGTGGATTCGAACCACAATAGCGAGACCCAAATTCTCGTGTCCTACCATTGGACGACATCCCAGATTTCTATTGCTCTAATACCGTCAGGCCCTCCCGCTTTAACTCGAACTTGCCCGTGCGGGATTTCGCCTCTGTATCGTTAAAACTAGAATTTTAGCTATTCGTCCTTAATGCTAGAATACCCGTGACTCACAGGGCCTTTTTTCTTTTCCTGCTCGTAAGCCTCTAATATTCTCTTCTGGAGGTACTCCCTAAAAGACTGCGTTATGGGATGAGCGAGGTCCTTATGTTCAGACTGGGCACTATTTACGCTCTCCGGGCTAACCGGCCGGGGAACTAGCGGCAGTTGACCGCCGCACTGGTTGCAATATTTACTACGGGATTCATTCTTAAAGCTGCATTTAGGACACGGCTGCTTTATCTTACGCGAAGGCATTGCGATAAAAAGCCCGCTTGTTCCTTCTATAACTTTTATGTTTCGCACCACAAAGGCATTATCAAAGGTTACTGTAGCGTATGCCTTTAGTTTTTTATCAGGTGAATCCTTTAAGAATATCCTTACCTCGGTTATCTCCATGATGCAACCTCCTCGTTCGCCTTATGTTAGTGTCCGGGTTAAAAAGACTCTCGCGAACCCCGGCTCTACTACACTAAGCCGTCTCGCTAAAGTTACCGCCTCCTTTCTCGAAGAAACAATAGCAAAAACTGCCGGACCGCTTCCCGACATCAAAATTGTTTCGAGGCCATATTTACGTAAGGCTCCTAAGATACGCCTTACTGCCGGATAAGAACTAACAGTAACTCCCTGAAGGCTATTATGCATCATACGGGCTGCCAAAGAAAGGTCTTTCTTTTTCAGCGCCAGAATTAGCATTTTAACATCATATTTTGGCCTTGTCAATGACGCTCTTTTGGATAGTTTTCGGCCTTTTATAAACCTGTCCCACCCTTTATATATAGCAGGGGTAGAGACGTGTATCCTGGGAACAACTAAGAGATGCCAGAACCTCAAAGCACCGAGCCCCTTGATTTCCCTTATCTTATCACCCTTATTTTCGCCCTGCGCGAATGCGGTATTATAAATAAAAAATGGCACGTCAGAACCTAATCTAGCGGCTAAATCCAGCAGTTTATCTTTGGTTAACCCCAGGCCCCAAAGCTTATTCAGGCCCATAAGCACACTAGCCGCATTGCTTGAACCTCCGCCTAAGCCAGCCCCCACGGGGATACGCTTTATAATGCGTATATCAACCCCTCTCTTTATACCGCACTCATCCTGCAAAAGGGAGGCAGCGCGATAAGCGAGATTGCGCGAATGATCTTGGGGAAGGTCCCGGCAGGAAGAAATAATCCTTATTTTATTATCTTGATGATTCAGGAGAGTTACTGTATCGAAAAGGTCAATTCTTTCAAAGAGGGTTTTTATATTATGGTAGTTATCCGGCCGTTTACCTAAAACTTCAAGGAAGAGATTTAATTTGGCGTAGGAACGCAGGGTTAACTTATCCACAATTAAGCGCAGATTGAGAGGGCTGCTTTTTCTATATCGAGGCTGGTGAGATTATATTCTTTTAAGAGTTCGGCAGGCTCTCCTGACTGGCCGAATCTGTTTTTTACGCCCACGCGCACCACTCTGGTAGGATGATTTTCCGCGGCTACCTCATCCACGCCGGAAGCGAGCCCTCCTATAACCGAATGCTCTTCGCATACAACTATGCCGGCTGTTGAGCGGGCTGACTCTAATACCGCTTCGCTATCCAGAGGTTTTACGGTGTGCATGTTTAACAGGCGCGCCTTTATTCCTTTTTTAGCGAGATTGTTAATCGCGTCTAATGCCGCGCCTACCATCAGGCCGCAGGCGATAATAGTCAGGTCTTTCCCTTCCCTAAGCACCTGGGCTTTCCCCAGCTTGAAATTTCCTTTATTTTCCACGTTGGCAACCTTAGAGCGGCTCAGGCGTACGTAAAACGGACCGGGGGTATTGGCAGCGGCGACTATGGCATGGCGGGTCTGTTCCCCGTCGCAGGGAACAATTATCTTCATGTTGGGAATGACGCGCATAAGCGATATATCTTCCAGGGCCTGGTGACTGGCCCCGTCAGGGCCAACCGTAACCCCGGCATGTGTCGCAACTATCTTGACGTTGAAATTATTATAACTGATGCTGTTCCTTACCTGATCCCACCCCCTGCCTGTGGCAAACATGGCGAAAGTGGAAACAAATACGGTTTTTCCGCAACTGGCCAGGCCTGCAGCCGCAGCCATCATGTTCTGTTCGGCAACTCCAAAGTTAAAGAACCTTTCCGGAAATTTCTTGGCAAAAAGGCTGGTGCGGGTGGAACTGGACAAATCCGCATCCAGGACCACAATCTCTTTATCAAGACCACCTAACTCTATCAGAGTCTGTCCGTAAATATCGCGCTGGTAAAATTGTTCTGCCATTATTCTAATTCCTTGAGGGCCTTTAAGGCCTCTTCCTTTGTAGGCGCTCTGCCATGAAAATCTACTATGTTCTCCATAAAAGAAACGCCCTTGCCTTTTATGGTATGGGCGATGATAACGGTAGGCTTGCCTTTTATCTTCTTTGCCTCTTCATAGGCAGCAAGAATTTGGCACATATCGTGTCCGTCTATCTCTATCGTATGCCAGCCGAATGCCTGCCACTTGGCGACCATCGGCTCTAAGCCCATTATATCCTTTGTCGCTCCGTCAATCTGAAAGCCGTTATAATCCAGAATGGCGCAGAGGTTGTCGCATCTGTAGTGGCTTATCGCCATAGCCGCTTCCCAGATATTACCCTCCTGTATCTCTCCGTCGCCCATAAGGATATACACCCGGTAATCTTTTTTATCTATCCTGGCAGCCAGACTCATCCCCAGCCCTACGGATAACCCCTGGCCTAAGGAACCAGAGGCAACCTCAACTCCCGGGGTACGCCTGTCAGGATGCCCTTGCAGTATAGAACCCATCTGCCTCAAGGTCAGAAGTTTTTCTTTGGGAAAATAGCCTGATTCTGCCAGCACCGCATACCATAAAGGGCAGCAATGCCCCTTGGACATATGGAACCTATCGCGCTCCTTCCAACCCGGGTCCTTGGGATTATTGCGCAACACAGCAAAAAACAGGGCCGTGATTAAATCTGCCGCAGAGAGGCTCCCGCCCGGATGTCCTGAGCCTGCCTGCGCAAGCATCCGGATAATAAGCCTGCGCACCTCGCGAGCCTTCTCCTGTAATTCTTTTATTTTAATCTCGGTATTTGGCATACTATCCTAAAACTACTTATTGATACTCTCCAGCTTTGCCTTGACTTTATCCTGGCCAGGTTCTAAATTAAGAAACTTCTGCCAGTTGATCCTTGCCTTCTCGGCATTGCCCATCTTCAGGTATGCATCCCCCAGGTGGTCATAAATAACCGGGTCTTCCAAAAGAAGACTGGCCCTTTCCAATTCTTTTACTGCCTCTTCAAGTTTTCCCTGTTTAAAATAAAGCCACCCCAGGCTATCCACATAGGCCCCGTTATCCGGTTCTATCTCCAACGCCTTCTTAATCATCGCCTCTGCCGTGTCCAGGTTTTTGTTCTCTTCGATATAAAGATAGCCTAAATAATTAAGTGCTAATGCGTAGTCAGGTTGCGCGGCCAGTGCAGCCTGGAGTTCTTTTTCCGCCTGACGCCTGTCTTTTAGCTCATCATAGATATTGCCTAAATAAAAATGCGCCTGGGCGTCTTTGGGAGACAACTCCAGTATCATCCGGAAGGTCCGTTCTGCGTCTTTAAACTTTTTCTGCTGGAGATAGAAGGAACCCAGGCTTTTATAGATCTCTATATTGCCGGGCTCAAGTTTAGAGGCATTGGAAAGAGCGATTTCGTATTCCCTGCTTGCTTCTTCAATCTTATTCTGAGAAGAGTAAAGCAGGACCAGTAAGGCATGCGCCTCTACCGTCTCGGGATCAAGGCTTATCGCCAAATTCAACTCTGTAATCGCCTTGTCAAACTCTTTATTTTTTATGTAACCGGAGGCAAGCTTAGAATGTATTGAGGCATTCTTGTAGTCAGCCTTCAAGGCCTCTTTATATTCCCTGATCGAATCCCGAACCAGGCCTTCCTGGTCATAAAGGCCGGCCATAATATAATGGCTTAGCGCACTCGACGCCCTTTTATCCAGAGCGAAGCCTTTAGCATGCATCAAAATCAAGGCTGCAAGGCAAAAAAATACCGCTCTTACAGACCCTTCGAACTTATGAGTCATCGGGATTTAACTTCCTGCCGCTGGCGGGTTTTTAACCCCAGGCCCTCTTCTTCAAGTGACGAAGACGGCGACGCATCTTCTTTCTTTTGTGGGTCTTGATCTTTTGTCTTTTTCTTTTCTTGCCGCAAGGCATACTCTTTTTGCCTCCTATTAGTAGATCACCTTGTTCAGGGGATATTCGATCAACCCCTGCGCTCCTGCCTTCTTTAATTGCGGTATCAACACACGCACCACCTTCTCATCTATCACCGTCTCTACGGCAAACCACCCGGCTTCAGAGAGGCCGGACACAGTGGGCTCTTTTAATGCCGGAAGGATTTGAAGCACTTTTTTTAGGTCAACCTTTTTTACATTCATCTTAAGGCCAACCTTCTCCTCGGCTGAGATGGCGCCTTTTAACAAAAGCGCTATCTGCTCCATCTTATTCTTCTTCCAGGGATCCCTGTACGCTTCTTTGTTAGAGATCAACTGGGTGTTAGATTCGATAATGGTAAACATCTCGCGTAATTTATTGGCCCGAAGCGAACTGCCTGTCTCGGTTAACTCTACGATCGCATCCACCAGTCCTGCGCTGACTTTTACCTCGGTGGCGCCCCAGCTAAATTCCACTTCGACCTTAACATTATTTTTCCTAAAGTAGTCCCTGGTTACATTAACGAGCTCCGTGGCTATGCGTTTTCCCTTAAGGTCCCTTAATGTTTTAATCCCTGAGTTCTCAGGCACAGCCAAAACCCATCTGACTTTATTCAGGCTCTGTTTGGCATAAATCAGATCAGTAACCTTGACTATGCGGGAGGCATTCTCCGTTACCCAGTCATTGCCGGTAATCCCGCAATCCAGGGCCGCGTCCTCAACGTATCTGGACATCTCCTGGGCGCGCAGCAGGACTACGCGTATCTCAGGGTCATCTATCGAGGGGAAATAAGAGCGTTCCGAAGGGAGTGTAACCGAAAAACCGGCTTTGCGAAACATCCTGAAGGTAGCCTCCTGGAGACTGCCTTTAGGCAGGCCCAGTTTCAATATTCTGTCTTTCATCTGGCGCACATCCTTTTTTAAGATAGGGTTACTGCTTAAATTTGTACGGTCATTTATTATACAGAATTTATAATATATTGTAAAGAGAAAAAGGAAAGATTTTTGATTGCATTATC
>CAZKQC010000063.1:0-7683 GCA_964554825.1 uncultured Planctomycetales bacterium | reverse complement strand
ATATTTATTCGCGCCTTTTAAAAGACCGCATCATCTTTATCGGTACGCCCATCGACGATTACGTGGCGAACCTGGTTATAGCGCAGATGTTATTTTTGCAGATGGAGGATTTTAATAAGGATATCAACGTATATATTAATTCTCCCGGCGGTTCGGTGACTTCAGGCCTGGCCATATACGACACCATGCAGTTTGTCAAATGCGATGTAGCCACCTATTGCGTGGGGCAGGCCTCCAGCATGGGCGCGCTATTGTTGTGCACCGGGACAAAAGGCAAACGCCACACCTTGCCTAACTCGCGGATCATGATACATCAGCCCTGGGGCGGGGTACAGGGCGCAGCCGAGGATATCTCGCGCCATGCAAAAGAAATCTTAAAGATGCGCGACGGCATTAACGAGATACTGGCAAAACATACCGGCCAGTCCGTAGAAAAGGTCCAGAAGGATACTGACAGGGATTATTTTATGTCTGCCGTTGAAGCCAAGGAGTACGGGCTGATTGATGAAGTGATTATCGGGAAACAGAAGTAGCAACTTATTTAAGGAGAGATTAATATGCGCAAAAATTATTTATTGACTCCGGGGCCTACCCCGCTTCCTCCAGAGGTTTGCGAGGCGCAGGCAAGGCCGATCATCCATCACCGCACCCCTCAATTTCAGGCGGTACTAAAAGAGGTAGAGGAAGGCCTGAAATACGTATTTCAGACCGCTAATGACGTCTTTATCCTGACTTCTTCGGGCACGGGAGCGATGGAGGCAGCTGTAGTTAATCTTCTCTCTCCGGGAGACGCCGCCATAACTATTCAGGGAGGTAAATTCGGGGAAAGGTGGACTGAGATCTGTAAGAGTTACGGCATCAATACCGAAGTTATCGATGTCCAGTGGGGTAAGGCAGTAGACCCCAAAGAGATAGGGAAGAGATTAAAGGCTAACCCGAAAATAAAGGCAGTTTTCGCTACGCTTTGCGAGACCTCTACAGGTGTTACTAACGATATAGAAGCAATAGGTGCGGTAGTCAGGGATACTGCTGCGGCGCTGGTAGTAGATGCGATCAGCGGGCTGGGCGCAATTGATTTAAAGACCGACGCCTGGTCAGTGGATGTCTGCGTTTCCGGTTCCCAGAAAGGGTTGATGCTTCCTCCCGGCCTGGCCTTTCTCTCGACGAGTGAGAAGGCCTGGGCCCTGGTGCTAGAGTCAAAATGCCCTAAATACTACTTTGATTTAAAGGAGGCTAAGTCGGCGCTGGATAAGACGGATACCGCCTACACCCCGGCGATCTCTTTGGTTATGGCCCTGAATGAAAGCCTTAAGATGATGCGTCAGGACGGTATGGCTAATATTTTCAGCCGCCATAAAAAGATGGCAGACGCTGCGCGTTCGGCTATGAAGGCATTGGGCCTTGAGTTATTTGCGCCAACAGCTGCCTCTGATGTCGTCACTTCGGTAAAGGTGCCTGCGGGAGTGGACGGAGAGAAACTGGTAAAGACTATGCGCGATACCTTTGGCGTGACTATTGCCGGAGGCCAGAGTGCATTAAAAGGCAAGGTTTTTAGGATTGCCCATATGGGTTATATAGAGGAATTCGATATTATCGCGGGGATTGCCTGCCTGGAGAAGGTCTTGGCTCAGATGGGGTATAAGTTTAGTCTGGGCGCAGGCCTTAAGGCAGCGCAGGAGGTATTTCTAAAATAGGTTTTTAAAATTCCGAGGGGGACAGGCATGAAGATTCTAGTCAGCGATCCGTTATCCGAAGAGGGGCTTAAAATACTGCAGGAAGTAAAAGAGTTTCAGGTTGATGTAATGACTGAACTCAAGCCGGAAAAACTCAAAGAGGTGATCGGCAATTATGAGGCGCTAATTGTCAGGAGCGCCACCAAAGTCACCGCTGATGTCCTGGGGGCTGCTCTTAGGCTCAAAGTAGTCGGCCGCGCAGGTGTCGGCCTGGATAATGTGGACCTGGAGGCAGCGACCCAGAAGGGGATTATTGTTATGAATACCCCGGCGGGTAATACCATCTCTACGGCCGAACACACCGTCAGTATGATCCTGGCTCTCTCAAGGAATATACCCCAGGCCAATTCCTCCATGAAAAAGGGTGAGTGGAAACGCTCTAAATTCATGGGGGTGGAGCTCTACAACAAGGTTTTAGGTATTGTGGGATTAGGCAGGATCGGCACGGAAGTAGCCAGAAGGGCCTTTTCTTTCGGGATGAAGGTAGTGGCCTTTGATCCTTTTCTTTCGCGCGAGGTGGCTGAGGGGCTGGGCATAGAGGTAGTCGAGCTCAAAGATCTGTTTGAGAAAGCCGATTATATCACCGTGCACACCCCGCTTACCGAAGAGACCAGGCACATAATCTCTTCGGGAGAATTTGCCATTATGAAAAAAGGCGTGCGTATTATCAATTGCGCCCGCGGAGGCATTATCGATGAGGCAGCCCTGGTCGCCGCTATAAAAGAAGGAAAGGTCCTGGGTGCGGCAATAGATGTTTTTGAGAAAGAGCCGCTCCCAGCCGAGAGCGAACTTCTAAAGCTTGATAATGTTATTACTACCCCGCACCTGGGCGCATCCACAGAAGAAGCTCAGGTAAACGTAGCCATTGAGGTTGCCGAGATTGTGCGCGACGCGCTGCTGGGCAGGGGTATACGCAATGCCGCCAATTATCCTTCGGTGGATGCGGAGACCTATAAGGCCCTGGAACCCTATATAAATCTCTCCGAAAAACTCGGGATGTTCTCGGCGCAGCTGGCAGAGGGGAGATTCCAGGAACTCAACATTACCTACAACGGAGATATTACCAAGCATAACTTGAGCCCCCTGACTATGGCCCTGGTTAAAGGACTGCTTTCATCGATCCTGCAGGATACGGTAAACTTTATTAATGCGGTTTCGCTTGCCAGGGATAGGGGCATAAAGGTCAGAGAGGCTAAGTCTTCCAAGGAAGCGGAATTTGTGACCCTGATAGAGCTAGAGGTCAAGACAGACAAGGAGACGAGGAAGATATGCGGCACGCTCTCCGCGAACAAGAAGCCGCGTATCGTCAAGATAGACGGGTATTATGTCGAGGCATCGCCAATCGGAGAGATGATTATTATACAGAACCTGGATAAGCCGGGGATCATCGGTAATCTGGGCACGCTCCTGGGTAAACACAATATCAATATCGCTGCTATGACCTTCGGCCGGGAGAGAGCCGGAGGTAAGACTATCAGCGTTCTGAATGTGGACAGCCCCGTCTCTGCTGAAATCCTGGATAAAATAAAGAAGACTGAGGATATCCTGGCAGTTAAGATAATCAAATTATAATAATGTTGAAGAAAACTTTAGCCATCTTCTTATTGGCCGGTATCAACTGCTTTTTACTTCTTGGCCCTGCGGCTGCGGAAGAATTGACCATACTCTATACCGGGGAAACCCATGCCATGCTCTATCCCTGTAATTGCCCTCTTGAGCCGGACGGCGGAGTCGCAAGGCGCGCTACCCTGGTTAAACAATTAAGGAAAGATAATCCCAATATCCTGCTTGTTGATTCCGGAGGTTTCTTTGCCGGCGGGCTCATGGATGAGTACACCATGAATACTGAATTGGATATGCGGCGCACCCAGGTTAACCTCCAGGCTCTAACCCTAATGAAATATGACGCCCTGGCTATAGGAGATGAGGAGTTTAATTTCGCGCAAGAGTTTCTCAAGGAGAACATGGATAAGTCGGGACTGACCTTCCTTTCCTGCAATATCTTAGTTAAGGATACTCAAGCGCCGGGCGCTTTTAAATCCGTTAATTTTAAACCCTACACTATAAAGGAAGTTAACGGGATCAAAGTTGGCATTATCGGGATGACGCCTATGGCAGCGAAACAAAAGACTCAAGACCTGGAGTTTATCGAACCCCAGGCTGCACTGAAGCAGGCACTGGAGGAATTAAAGAAGAAGGGCGTTAATCTCACGCTGCTCCTAAGCCATCAGGGAGAAAGCGATGACCTGAAATTATTAAAGGCGGTAAAGGGCGTTGATCTGGTTATCATCGGCCAGAACCGCCTGAAAGAAGAGCCTTTTACCAGGGCCGGGGATACCCTGATCATTAAACCTTTCTGGCAGGGCCGAAAACTGGGCAAGCTTTCCCTGACTGTAAAAGATAACAAGATAGCTAATTACAAGATAGAGGAGCTGCGCCTTTCGGATAAGATAGCCGATGACCCCCAGGTACTTTCCATACTCCCGCGTTGTTTTTCAGACGATCGCTGCAAAGAAAAAGGCATGGTTGGTAACTGCCTTGAGCCCGGGGACATCTCCTCCAGATGCACGTACAGTAAGGCAGCCAGGGTGAACCTTTTAGTGGTTACCCCGAAGAGCTGTTTGACCTGTAATGCCGAGAAGGTAATCAGCCGCTTGAAGTCTTACTTTCCCGGGCTGGTCGAGTCTTATATTTATTACCCCGGGGCCAAGGCCGAAAAGTTAATTAAAGATCTGGGGATCAACAGCCTCCCGGCCTTTCTTTTGGCTAAAGAGGCCCAGGAAGATAAGGCCTTTGAGTCCATCAAAGAATTTACGCAGGTAAAGGGCGCTTTCTTCATGCTCAAGCCTTCCTATAGCGGACTAAGTTATTTTACCAACAGAAAAAGAATAAAAGACAGGATCGATATCTTTATAAGCCTCTACGACAGAGAGACCCCTAAGCTACTTGAGATGATCAGGGATTTTAATCCTTCTATACATTTTCTGGCGGCAGAACAGAAGGAGGCTGAAACCGGCGCTCCTTTCAGCGCCGCAGGAGGCAATATTGAAGCAGAGGAATATCTGCGTTCGGTATGCGTGCAGAAATACTATCCGGATAAATTCTATGATTATATAAGCTGCCGCGCCAAGAATACCAAAAGTTCCTGGTGGGAAGACTGCCTGGTTGGAGGGGATACTGCCAGGATAAAGGAGTGCGCACGCAGCGATGAAGGCAAGTCTCTCCTAAGGGAGAATATCCGTATGAACAGGGAGCTTGAAGTTATGTTCGGCCCGACCTACCTTATAGATAACCAGGAGATATTCAGCACGCAGGGCGTGCCCTCGAAAGAGGATTTTAAAAAGATATTAAAGAGGCAGTAGGAGGATTAAGGCTATGGCAAAACCAAAGATTTATATTATTGACGTGACCAATCGCGACGGTGTGCAGACATCCAGGATCTGTCTTTCCAAGCTAGAGAAGACAATGATCAATATATACCTCAACGAGATGGGTATATTTCAGTCTGAGTTCGGTTTTCCCTTTACGCACCATGAGACTAATTACCTGAATGCCAATCTGGAATTAGTCAAGAAAGGAGTACTTTCTCCTATACGCCTGGAAGGCTGGCTGAGGGCTACTAAGGATGACGTAAAGACTGCCTTTAAGATGGTGCCTGAGATTAAACATCTTAATCTTTCTATCTCTACCTCCGACCAGATGATAGTGCACAAATTTAAAGGCAAGCTTGACCATGCCTCAATAATCAAGGAGATGGTTGAAGCGGTCAAAGAGGCCCTGAAATCAGGCGCGCAATCTCTGGGAGTTAATGCGGAAGATGCCTCGCGCACCAGGATGGATTATCTTGTGGAGTTTGCGATGGCTGCCAAGGAGGCCGGCGCAAACAGGCTGCGTTATTGCGATACTTTAGGCTGCGACACCCCCTTTACCATTTATGAGCGCATAAAGACTATTACCGAGGCAACCAGTATGCCTATAGAGATCCATTGTCATAATGACCTGGGGCTTGTGGTAGCTAATTCTATTGCCGGGGCTAAGGCTGCCAATGATTGCGGATGCGACGCTTATATAAATACCTGCGTAAACGGGATGGGCGAGCGCGCCGGCAACGCAGACCTGGTCTCCGTGATCCTGGCGATAAAATACGGAAACGGGATGCAGGATTATTCTCTTGATGAGCGGGTAAATCTGAAGAGCGCCTGGAAGATCTGCAAATATGCCTCTTATGCCTTCAACGTACCTATACCTATCAATCAACCCGGCATAGGCGCTAACGCCTTTGCCCATGAGTCGGGGATTCACGCCGACGGCGCATTGAAGGACAGGAGAAATTACGAGCTTTATGATTATGAAGAGCTGGGCAGGGGGGAGCCGGAGATAATCGAGACAGGGCGAAAGATTACCGCAGGAGAATATTCCGGTATCAAGGGGTTCAGAAATGTCTACGATAAACTCGAACTCGCCTTTAACAGCGACCAGGAGGCTACGCAGATACTGGAGCTGGTCAGGTATGCGAATGTGCATAATCAGAAACCCCTGGTGGATGACGAATTGAAGTTTATCGCCAAATACCCCGATATCGCGCATAAGATATTTACAATGGAGCCCTGACCCACTGAAGAAAGGAATTAAGTGAATATAGTAATAGTTGGCACGCAATGGGGAGATGAAGGCAAGGGCAAGATAATCGATATCCTTTCCGCAGGCGTGGATTATATCGTGCGTTATCAGGGCGGCAGCAATGCCGGGCACACCGTAGTGGTTGGCGGCAGGGGCCACATCTTTCATCTTATACCTTCGGGGATACTGCACCCCGGCAAGATTTGTTGTATCGGCAACGGCGTTGTGGTTGACCCGCAATCACTGATTAAAGAGATCGAAGGCCTGATCAGACTAAAGATTAATATCGACAGGAGGCTTAAGATCTCTGACCTTGCGCATCTGATCCTGCCGTATCACAAAATCCTGGATCAGCTACGTGAAGGCAAGCGGACAAATAAAATAGGCACTACAGGCCGCGGGATCGGGCCCTGTTATGCGGATAAGATAAACCGTTGCGGCATCAGGATGGCAGACCTTATGAACCCGCGTATTTTTAGGGAGAAATTACGCGACAACCTGAAAGAGAAGAATGAGATCTTTAAGAAAGTATATGCGCATCCCGGATTTAATTTTGATTCACTTTGCAGGGAATACCTGGGGTATGCGAAGATTCTGGAAAAGTATATCAGCAATACCGCAGTCCTGTTGAATAAGGCAATAGAAGAAAAGAAGGATATCCTTTTTGAAGGCGCCCAGGGCACCTTTTTAGATATTGATTTCGGTACCTATCCCTTCGTTACTTCTTCCTCGGCAACTTCCGGAGGCGCATGCATCGGCACGGGGGTCTCTCCCGACAAGATAGATAAGGTTATCGGAGTGGCTAAGGCCTATACCACCAGGGTTGGAGAAGGCCCTTTTATTACCGAGTATCCCCAGCGCTTCGGTAAGATGATGCGTGAGCGTGGGGCGGAGTTCGGGGCTACCACCGGCAGGCCGCGCAGGTGCGGATGGTTCGACAGCGTAATGGTCAAAGAGGCAATCCTCCTAAACGGCATATCGGAACTAGCGATAATGAAGCTGGATATCCTGGATGGGCTCCAGAGGGTAAAGTTGTGTACGGCCTATAAATATAAAGGAAAGCTTTTTAGGGAATTCCCGCATGATTTCGAGGTGCTTAATAAGGCCAAGCCAATATACCAGGATATGCCCGGTTGGGCCAGGTCCAGGCAGGAGCCAAGAGGCTATAAAGAGCTTCCCCTGGCAGCAAGAAACTATATTGCGAGGATTGAAGAGATTCTTAGAGCCAAGGTTTCCATTATCTCTGTGGGTTCAGGCAGGGAAGATACTATATTCGTGTAAGGGGCTTAAATAAGGAGAGATCTCGCGGCACATTGTTGCGGGATTAAGA
>CAZKQC010000062.1:0-7711 GCA_964554825.1 uncultured Planctomycetales bacterium | reverse complement strand
TACCCAGACTCGCTAACTTCAGACTTAAGTTCCTAAGCAGGTCTATTTGTTTCAAAGTAAAGATCCTGTCCGTATCCGCGCAGGCTAGGTGCGTAAATATTCCCTCGATATCTATAAATTTCATCCTGGAAATATTTTTTACAAAAGACAGCGCGTCTTTGTACAAAACCCCGATCCTGCCCATCCCGGTGTCAACCTTCAGGTGCACCTTGATTTTCTTTCCGTACTCGCAAGCCCTGCGGTTTAAGGCATAGGCTAATTCCGCCGTAGACAGGGTAGGGATAAGGCTATATTTAAATAGCGGCTCTATGTCTTTTTTAAGCACGAGCCCCAGCACCAAGATGGGTTTTTTTATACCGGCCTGCCTTAATTTTATCCCCTCATCTATGGAAGCTACTCCCAGATAATCTACGCCGCAGGATACCAATCTCTTGGCAACGGGGACCAGGCCGTGACCATAGGCATCAGCCTTTACGCAGACCATAACCTTTACTCCCCTGGCAACCAGCCTTTTGACCTGTTTGAAATTATAGGCGAGGTTATTCAGATTAACCTCGGCCCAGGTAGGCCTGTAGCCGATGGTATTTAGCTTATCCATATCAACCTTTTGACTGCTTCTTTTGCGTTTTTCTTATTTGGCATTCTTTAGGGTATAGATAGATCGGCAGGATTCCAAAGGCATTGCCGTATTTTGCCTGTTTAATCCTCTCCAGCGCAATCTCAATAATATTACCCGGCCTGGGATACCAGTAATCCTTATCTAATATCCCTACCCCCCTTATTTGCCTAGAGATACTCTCACCATACAGCGCTATCGCATCCCCTGATATCATACTATTAGGCCCTACCTTACGTAAAAATTCATCCTCGGTCAAAAGCATATAGGGCATAATCCTCTTTTGAGTTCCGTTCTTTATTTTATAAGCGCTGCAGTAAATAAGGCCTCTCTTGGCATCTATAGCAGAAAAAATAACCCCTTCCCTGAGCCCGGTACCCCTGGCTATAATATCCAGGGTAGAAATCCCTATCACCGGCTTATGCAATGACCAGGCAAGGCCTTTTATAGTAGCCAGCCCCATACGCACTCCGGTAAAAGAACCCGGGCCTATGCCGCAGGCAAAGTAATCGATATCACCTGCCTCCCATTTTAAGGCATCCAGGGTCCTTTGAATAGTCTGGGTTAAAAGAAGGGAGATCCGCCTTCCTGCTTCCAGCCGGTACTCAAAGAGCTTCTTATCATCGTTTAATGCCAGCGCCAGAAAATTGGTGCTTGTATCAATCCCTAATATCTTCACGTATCTTCTCCAGCGCATGAGCGCACTTCCTGCCTGAGGCAAAGAATTCCAGCGATCTTTGCGACCTGCCTTTTAGATATAATTTTATCCCGAGAAAATCTTTTGGCAAAAGATACTTTAGCCTGTCTGCCCATTCTATAACCGTAATGCCTTCATCATAAAAATATTCCTCATAACCTAAGGCCGATATATCCCTGGGGCAATTTAACCTGTAAAGGTCAAAATGAAAAAACGGTATTTTAGATTCGAGGTTTGGATGCATAAGCACAAAGGTCGGGCTTAATATCGAATTTGCCTTAATCCCCAGGCCGCAGGCTATACCTTTGGTCAGGACGGTCTTGCCTGAGCCCAGCTCTCCAAAAAGACAGATTATATCCCCCTTCTCCAATGATTTAGCTATTTTTCTACCTATACGCAATGTTTCTTTGACCGAATGAGAGGTTATCTTCATTTAAAAATGCCGAAACCCCCTGGAGGCTAACGGAATAGATTGCCTTCGTTTGTCTATGAGTTGCAGGCCGAATTTAGCCTCCAATATCTCTCCGATGGGCCTGAACAATCCAGGCTTCTTTGCGAAGAGCCTTTTTGCTTGGGCGCGGGATAGAGTAAAAAGCAGTTCAAAATCCTCGCCCATATACAGGGCCTCTTTTAAACTGCGCGCCTTGGGGCTTACCGGTATTAATTCTTCATATATAACTGCCCCTACCCTGCTTGCTTTCAGTATATGCCCCAGGTCCTGCATCAGGCCATCCGAAATATCCATCATGGCGCTAATCTTAAAGTTTTGCGCCAGGAACCTCGCTTCTTTGATTCTCGGTTCGAAACTAAGATGTTTTCCCCGGATAGAGCCTCCCAGGCTGCCGCTTACGAATACAATATCGCCTGGCCTGGAGCCGCCGCGCAAAGTGAGATTTCTCTTTTCTACTTCGCCCAGCATACTTACGTCTAAGGTAAGCTTATCCGTCCTGCTTATATCCCCTCCCACTATATTGACCTTGAATCTAGCGGCTAAATCCCTCATCCCTTTATAAATGGCATCTATTCTTTTCAAAGGAGTATTCTTATTAACCCCCAGTGTTACCAGACAATAATGCGGAAGGCCTGCGCAGGCAGCGATATCGCTCAAAGAGACTGCCAAGGCTTTTCTTCCGATAAGATAAGGATTATCTTTCGGCCTGAAATCCACCCCCTCTACCAGCATATCGCAGGTAAAAAGCAGGAATTTGGCGGCACTGGACCTGATTACGGCGCAATCATCGCCTATCCCTTTTATGACAGAACGGTCTGTGCGCGTGGCGCGCTTTATCCTTTCGATCAATCCGAATTCTCCGATTTCACTTAAACGCATTTTATCTGGCAAAAACCTTTAGTATGCCCTTTTTGTAAGGCGGCTTAATAATACCCCTGTCAGTAATAAATGCTGAAATCAAAGCGTGGTCAGTAACGTCAAAGGCGGGATTAAAAACCTTTACGCCAGGCGCAGCAACCGGCCTCTTAAAAAACAGCTCGGTAACCTCACGGGAATCGCGTTCTTCGATTACTATCTCTCTTGCGGAACCGATATTCAAATCAAAGGTAGACTCGGGCGCCGCGATATAAAAAGGTATCTTATGGTAACGGCTTAACACCGCCAGGTTATAGGTACCGATCTTGTTGGCGCTGTCGCCGTTAGAAGCAATCCTATCTGCTCCGGTAATAACCTTATCTATCATGCCTGACTTCATCAACGTAGCCGCCATATTATCGCAGATAAGGGTTACATCAATGCCTTGCTTTTTTAACTCCCAGGTGGTGAGCCTGGAACCCTGC
Source organism: uncultured Planctomycetales bacterium (assembly GCA_964554825.1). Lineage (GTDB taxonomy): Bacteria > Omnitrophota > Gorgyraeia > Gygaellales > Profunditerraquicolaceae > VGKF01. The sequence continues at coordinate 4,607 of CAZKQC010000062.1, read as the reverse complement.
AATAAGGGCCTGGTCTCGCAGGCATAGACTTTTATTTTTTTGTCTTCTTCGTGCGCGCGATAAATAACACCCAGGGCAGTGCCGTAATCTATGGTCGCCAGGATTCCGGCATTGCAGATAGTCAGAATATTATCTCCGTCTTTAATTAATCCGGATCCATAACGGCTCATCTTTCTGCAGGAAACCCTGTCTTCCTCTATTATAGCCTGCGCCTCTTTTAAGAGCAGCGGCTTTATGCGTAAGACCTTTTTATCCTGATTCTCCAGGGCAACTCTCCTGGACCTCTCCAGGCCCCAAAAGAGGTTCCTGGCTGTAGGACGCGATGAGCCTATATATTTGATAACCCTCTCTAGCTCTCGCATAAAAAGCTTGGGACTGGCGGCCTTAGAATGCCTGATACCTATATAGCAACCGAGAGCCGCTGCCGCGCCCAGGGCCGGAGCGCCGCGTACCTTTAGCTCTTTTATCGCCCTCCAAAGCACCCTCAGGTCCTTAATATCGCTATACTCCAGCTGCTGCGGCAGCTTGGTCTGATCAATAATCCTGATACCGTCATTCACCCAGGCTATAGTCCTGATACCCATAACATCCCTTTCTGTTGAATTATGCTACGCATTTTTAATCTTCGGCCTTAGCTAGTTTTTCTTTTATCGATTTTATCTGGGCGCTTATCTTTTTCCTTATCTCTCTGCAGGAGCCGGGCTTTAAAAGCTCCAGCACCTTTTCATAAGCCTGGCAGGCTGCTTCGTAATCAGAAAGGTTCAATAATGCGTCCGCCAAGTTATCGTAAGTCACTGCCCTGCCGGGCTCCAGAGAGAGCGCTTTTTTAAAACAAGTTATTGCCTCGCTGTGCCTGCCGATATTATTCAGAAGCCATCCTTTATTATGATAGACAGTGGCGTAATCAGGCTCTACCTCTATCCCTTTGTCAAAATAATAAAAGGACCCCTCAATAATACCCAGTTCTACCATACACAGCGCACGGTCATTATACGCAGCCCCGTCTTTAGGATTGTATTTTATAGCTTGATCAAAATGCTCTATGGCAAGACAGAAATTTTCTTTTAAAATCTCAAGCTGGCCCTTAAAATATTCTATCTCACCAAGCAGCCCCTTCTCTTTGGCTTGCCTAAGCCCCTCTTTAGCCAGGTGCAGAGCCTGGCTTTGTGTGCCGTAAGTAATGGCCTCATCGAGTGAGAGCCTCAATTCTATTAAATCGCCCTTCCTGCTCATAGTCAATAGATTATAAGCCTACCATACTGGCAAACAAGCTCTTTCTTACCTTGATCGCCGAAGCCGGGCAGGCCTCCTGGCAGCAGAAACAGCGAATGCACCTCTTATAATCAAAAATAATCTTTTTATTACGCATCCGGACCGCATTGTTAGGGCATGCCTTTATGCAGGTTGCGCAGAGTATGCATTTATCCTGTTGCAGGAAGGGATAGAATTTAATCAGCTTTTTGGCCAGTTTTACCACCGGTTTCGGGATCTTCCTGATCCCTGATGTGGTGGGAAGCTTAAACCCTATACTGGTCATATTTTCACCAAGGATAGAAATAGAACCGAGATCCGCTACCCCTGAACCTCTGCGCGAGCCCTCCCTGGTAGTCAACACCTCTTCGGCAGATATACCCATAACCGATGCCAAGACAGCATCTATAGCTACGCAATCCAAACCCGCAAGCAGAAAATCACTCCTGCGCGCTCTGCCGGCAGAACCCGGGCCGTCGCCTTCCATACTCATCACTGCGTCTACCAGAGTAAGCGCCGGAGAAACCTCTTCGTAAATATCTACCAGGATCCTGGCAAACTCCTCCTCATGAAAATACCTGATATGCAGTTCCTTTTTATAGATATCCGAGACCAGGCCGAAAAGATTCTTTATCCCAGCGGAGAGGGTGGTAAGCTGATGCGTCTTGAATTTAGGCAAGGATACCAGATAGTCACACTTATCAAGCCAGGTGGTTAAAGGAAATTTCCCCCGCCAGCGTGCTTTATCAAATTTTACCAGTTCCACTTTTTCCTGCCGGCTGACCTGGAGCATCCCGGTCCTGGCGTATACCTCCTCTATGCCCCTGACCTCGTTACCGAAGACTGTCGGACCGTCTCCGATGTATATCCTGCAGCCTATCTCTTTTAATATCCGCACCGCTGAACGCACGACTTGCGGATGGGTAGTGACACAATATTGCGGCTCCTTCGCCATCAGCAGGTTCGGCTTGACTAATACGCTGCTACCCGGCTTGATAAAAGTAGTTATGCCTCCGAGCAGGTCAAGAGAGCTCCTCATCGCCGCCATAACTTCATCCGGATCATAGCTAGAGCATTTTACAAGAGAAACCTGCGATTTCATTTTAAATTAAAGAATGCCTTGGCATTCTCAGTTGTAATAGCGGCGATTTCTTCTTTGTCAGCCTGCCGGAGACGGGCAACCTCCTCGCAAAGATTTTTTACAAAAACCGGCTCATTCCTCCTGCCCCTTAGGCCTTCCGGAGACAAAAACGGGGCATCGGTCTCCAGCATAAGCCGCTCCAAAGGAACCTCTCTTATCAGCCTCTTTAAATTTTCTGCTTTTTTATAGGTAATGTTGCAGGTGAAAGAAACCAGGAGTCCGGCATCCAGGCATTCTTTTAGAAAATCGCTCTCTCCCGAGAAACAATGCACCACTCCTTTTAAGGGCAGGAATTCCTTTATCATCTTTAAGGTATCCTCCTGGGAAGAACGGGTATGTATCACCACCGGCAGTCCCAATTCTTTAGCCAGGCTCAATAAAGAAAGGAAGAGCGGCCTTTGATTTTCCTGCTTAGAATACCCCTTGTAATAGTCCAGGCCGATCTCTCCGATAGCCACCACCTTATCTTTGCCTGCCAATGCCTTTATCTCATCCAGATCCCCAGGCACGACTCTGTCCGCCTCGTGCGGATGGATGCCTACTGTTGCGTATACGCAATCAAACTCTGCGGCTAATTGCGTTGACCTGCGGGAACCTTGGAGGCTGGAGCCGATATTGACGATATAGCCTATACCGGCTGCATTAGCTCTTTTGACCGTCTCTTTTCTGTCGTTATCGAATTCGGGAAAATCCAGGTGGCAATGAGTGTCTACTAACATGGGTGTTTAGTTGCTAGAGGCTATTTTTTCTTAAGCTCTATGCGGGGAAATAAAGGGCTGCCCTTCTTGATCTCTGTTTCACCTATTTGCTCTTTTATTGAAAGAGCTGTGCCGGGCATAAAAGGCTCGATAGCCAAAGAGACTTTTCTGATAACCCTGACCAATACCAGGATAAAATTGCTGAGTTCTTCTTTCTTGTCTTGCCTGGCCAGGTTCCAGGGCTTAGATTCTTCCACGTATTTGTTGGCCATATTGATGAGCTCCCAGATTTTTTCTAAAGCCAGGCTAAAACCGCATTCTTTCAAGAGCGCATCTGATACAGCTAAATCAAGACTTCCGATTGCTGAGTCTATCGCCACAGCCTGGCTATCGCCAGGCTTAAGGCTACCCTGCGGGATTATGCCTGCGTAGTATTTTTCAAGCATAGTCAGCGTCCTGTAAATAAGGTTACCCAGGTCATTAGCCAGGTCGCTGTTAAATCTTTTAATGATTGCTTCTTCTGAGAAATTACCGTCCATACCGAAAGATACATCGCGCAACAGGAAATACCTGTATACGTCAATGCCGAATTTATCTACCATCTCCAGGGGAGAGACCACATTCCCCTTTGATTTAGACATCTTATCCTCTCCAATCATCCACCAGCCGTGGGCAAAGATAGATCTCGCAGGCTCTATATCAAGGGCACGCAGCATAATCGGCCAGTAAACAGCATGCTGCCTGAGAATATCTTTACCGATTAAATGCAGGTCTGCCGGCCACCAGTTCGAGACGTATTTATCATTCTTATCAAAAGAACCCACGGCACTGATATAGTTTATCAAAGCATCAAACCATACATATGTAACATGCCCCGGGCTAAAAGGCAGAGGGATCCCCCAGCCCAGTCTTTCCTTGGGCCTGGAAACGCACAGGTCATTGAGGGTATTGATCTTCAGGAAACTCAAAACCTCGTTCCTGCGCATTTGAGGCAGTATAAAATAAGGATTACTCTCTATGTATTCTATAAGCCAGGATTGGTATTTTGCGAGTCTAAAAAAATAGTTTTTTTCGCTTATTTTCTCCACCGGCCTCTTGCAATCAGGACAGGCTCCTGCCTCCAGCTGCGACTCGATCCAGAAAGTCTCGCAGGGAGTACAATACCACCCTTCGTAAGCACTCTCATAGATATCTCCCTTTTTATAGAGTATCTCCAGGACCCTGCTTACGAAAGAAACGTGGCGTTCTTCGGTAGTGCGGATAAAATCATTATAAGAGATATTTAATCTTCCCCAAAGATCCTTGAACTGCAGCACTGTCTTATCGGCAAACTCCTGCGGGCTCAAGCCGCAGGCGTCAGCCGCGCGCTGTATCTTCTGGCCGTGCTCATCCGTTCCGGTGAGAAACCAAACGTTCTCTTTTCCCAACTCCCGGCGCCTATACCGCGCCAGGGTATCGGCGGCAATATTGGTATAGGAATGCCCAATATGCGGAGAGGCATTTACATAGTATAAAGG
>CAZKQC010000061.1:0-7815 GCA_964554825.1 uncultured Planctomycetales bacterium | reverse complement strand
GACTTATAATACCGAGATTGCTGTTATTTTAGGTTTATTGGGAGGCAGTGCCAATGGTGGCGCTCTCTATAACCTGATTCAGGCAAAAGGCATTTCAGTAGAATACGTGAGCTTAGGCTCTGGCGTCGGAGGGCTTCATATACCCACCTGGTGGCTGGATGTGACTACCTGTCCGGATATCTATCCTAGCTGCCATGTAAATACGATCTATCTCAACAACTTGTTAAGGTCAAGCTGGACAGCGGAGGCAATCGCATCAATTTTAGTGCACGAGGCTATGCATGCAGATTACGACTACAATACTGAGACTCACGTCGTAGATACGACCACCCGGCTGGGGGTAGGCCGCGCTGATTTAAACTGGTACCCTGACCCTGTGCGAGGAGAAGATGTTCTTACGGATAGCCAGGACCAGGAGTTTATCTGTTTCAGGCAGCAGGTGTTGTTATGGAGAGAGATAAAAGGCTCCCAGACAAACACAGAGCTTGACGGTTTGTTAAGCCAGTATGAACAGGATGAGGCAGGCGGCAGCTACCTTAAGGAAGAGGTGGTTTCCCGCTATTCTGATTACGAGCCTTACTACAAGACTTAATATGCGAAAGAATATAAATAAAGCCGTTGTGTTTATTATTGCAGGAGTAGCCTGTATGATAAGTGCCTATGGTTGTGCCGGTGGTTTTAAATTTGAAAGTTATTCGAGCAAAGACCCGGGGTTGAATCTTATGATAGATTATCCTTCGGGGTGGATTTATAGCGAACACAAGGGAGGGGCTGGTACTTATTCCGGGGTTGTCTTCTTCGAGGATAAGAAAGGGGATGTGCCAAAGGCCCTGGTAGGCTTGACCGTAAAGGATAGTTCTAAAACAGGGTTGAAGTCCCGGACCCTTGAGGCGTTTGTCGAGGACTTGATAGCCAAAAGGTCTAAGTTCAAAGAAACAAAGTTACTTTCAAAATCGAAAATGAAATTGTCTGGCGCTGAGGCTGTTATACTCGAATTTACCTATAAGACATTGGATAAGCTCTATAGCGTTGATGCCAAATTAATACTGGTGCGGGAGAAGGTGGTAGTTTTTAAAATCAGCGATAAATTCTGCACCATTAGATACGAGAATGGTTTAGAGGCTTTCTCCCAATTCAATAAGGCATTCAGTCATATGCTTGCCTCGTTAAAATTTAAGGATAGCCAAAAACAGTAAAAATCAGGGCCACCAGAGCAATCATCACAACTCACTTGAATTGTTGTAACTACAATCTCCGTCGATAACTTACGGAGATTTTTTGTTTGTGCATGTTTGTATGTGGCAGTGGAGTTTTAGCCCTCCTATTATCTTTATGAAGGAAAATAGATCTTTACCACCAAGAACACCCTTTAGACAAAAAATAATTCTGGTACTATTTGGGCTATTATTATTTTTTGTGTTCCTTGAAGTGGGCCTACGACTTAGTGGAGCTATCCTATTATCTCTGCAGGACTACAGAAATAAACTTTCCCTCAGGCATACAGGTACCTACAAAATTCTTTGTCTGGGAGAGTCTACTACCGAGGGTCAGTATCCACCTTTCCTTGAAGCAATACTCAATCAACGGAATATAGGGGTAAGGTTCAGCGTGATTGATAAAGGGAGGGCGGGTATGAATACCCCGGTAATACTAAGGCAGGTAGAATCATACCTTGATGAGTACAGTCCTGATATGGTGGTGGCGATGATGGGGATAAATGATTGGGGGGCACATATGCCATATGATTATCCCTCATCTTCAATTATCCTGCGATTCCTGAGGTCTTTTAAGATATATAAGCTCTCACAGTTCCTTTGGCTGCACATGGCAGCTAAGGCGCAAGAGATAAAGTTTTTACCATCAAGGCAAGATAGGTGTTCTTTTAGCATGTACCAGCAGAATGCCCTTACTGCGGGTAAAAATCCCCCTAAACTTAACCCCACGGGCGATCAAGCATGCCTTGAGCTTGGACGGCTCTGCCTGGAGCAAGGGCAACTCCTTCAGGCAGAGGAGTATTTTAAGAAGGCCTTGGAACTGAACCCAGAGAACGACCAAGCATGCCTTGAGCTTGGACGGCTCTACCGACGCCAAAGACAACTCCCTCAGGCAGAGGAGTTTTATAAGAAGGCCTTTGAACTGAACCCAGAGAACGACCAAGCATGCCTTGAACTTGGACTGCTCTACCAACGCCAAACGCAACTCCCTCAGGCAGAGGAGCGTTATAAGAAGACCTTAATGTTTAACCTCTATAGTGCGAAATTATATGTGGTATTAGCGGCTATATATAAGGCAACCGGTCAAGCCGCACGTGCGCAGGAATACTATGATAAAGCAGACAAGTTAGGGCTGAATTGGTATAAGCTCATGACAGTTAATAACTACCGCATGCTTAAAGACATCTTAAACAGAAGAAAGATACAATTAGTCTGCGTGCAGTACCCCATGCGCAACATAGAGACGCTGAAGAAGGTATTTATAGATCAGGGGAATATTATATTCGTGGATAATGAGGGGGTATTCAAAGAGGCCCTGAAAACAGCAAGTTACAAAGAGTATTTTACCGACATGTTCGCCGGTGACTTCGGCCACTGTACTGAGAAAGGCAACAGATTGCTCGCCCAAAATATCGCAAACATGATCCTTAAGGAAGTGTTTCATAAATAGCCCTACCATACCATGCGGAGATATTAAAAAATCCTTCTTTACAGCAGTTAAAAATGCAGGTATAATTGACTTTCACTTCCACAGATAGTTGATAGATTAGCAGTATCGCAATCATTAGAAAATAAAACAGTTATAGTAGGGGCCATTAGCTAGCTCATCCCCCTGCGGGGGATTTCGCTAATGGCTCAACGATAAAAAATCAGGGCCATTAGCTCAATTGGCAGAGCAGGACACTCTTAATGTCAAGGTCGTAGGTCCGACTCCTACATGGCCCACCAAATTTATCCTTCCTTGAAAACCTACGAATTTATCGAACATACCGCAGACATCCGCATAAGAGTAAAGGGCAGCGATTTAAAAAGCATATTTAAGAATGCGGCCTCTGCGATGTTCGATATCATGGCCGTAAAACGAAAAGAAGCGCCTCCTCGGGGAAAAACCTTAAAATTAACGCAGCAGGCAGTCAATAAAGAAGAACTGTTCTTATGCTGGCTGAACGAATTACTCTTTCTATCCGCGGCAAAGGGCCTGGTATTTGAAACCTTCGATATAAAGAGAATAGATGAGGGAAATATTGAGGCTGAGGTCAGGGGGGAGAGTATTGATAACTACAAGATAGAAACCGAGATTAAAGCAGCTACCTTCAGTAGTTTAATAGTGAAAAAATCAGGTTCAGGCTGGATGGCGGAGGTGGTTTTTGATGTCTGATAGCTGTAAGGTTAATTTGGAGAAAATAGATGATTGGCGCTTTCTCATACCGCGTTCCTATAAACCGGGCATGCGCGTGCCCGGGATTATCTATACGGATGAGAAATTATTAAAGGATATCCGCAAGGATCAGGCGCTGGAGCAGGTGACTAATGTTGCTTTTTTACCCGGTATCGTGCGGGCCTCTTTAGCTATGCCCGATATACACTGGGGGTATGGTTTTTGTATCGGAGGAGTTGCGGCAACAGATATTGCAGAGGGCGGAGTGATTTCTCCCGGAGGCGTAGGCTACGACATTAACTGCGGGGTAAGGCTTTTAAAGACCGGTCTTCAATACGAACAGATAAAAGACAAACTCCAGGACCTGGTTTATGCCTTGTTTTCGGATGTGCCTTCCGGATTGGGCTCTAAAGGGGATATAAAGGTAAGCGCAAAAGAAGAGCGTCAGATTTTGGCAAAAGGCGCTCGCTGGGCAGTAGAAAATGGCTTTGGCATAGAAGAAGACCTGGAATGCACCGAAGAGTATGGGGCGATAGAGGGCGCAGATCCCGGGGCGGTATCAGAGCGTGCGTATGAAAGAGGCAAGGCCCAGTCAGGGACCCTGGGGTCAGGGAATCATTTCCTGGAGATCCAGGTTATTGACCAGCTTTATGACAGCGAACTCTGCGACGCCTTCGGCCTGGACCTGGGCCAGATAACCGTAATGATACATTCAGGCTCGCGCGGATTGGGTTATCAGGTTTGCGACGAATATGTAAGGAGTATGGTGCGCTGCCTGGAGAAATACAAAATTAATGTGCCGGACAGGCAGCTTGCCTGCGCTCCGGTCAATTCTCCCGAAGGAGAAGCCTATCTATCAGCCATGAAATGCGCGGCTAATTATGCCTGGGCAAACCGGCAGTGCCTGATGCATCTTACGCGTAAGGTTTTTGAAAGGGTATTATCCCAGCCTTGGGAGAAACTGGGGATGCGCCTTATTTATGACGTGGCGCATAATATCGCCAAGATAGAAAAACATAATATAGACGGGCAGGAGAAGAAGCTTTGCGTGCACAGAAAAGGCGCAACTCGCGCTATTCCCTCGGGCCATCCTGCCCTGCCGCCCAGATACCAGAAAACCGGCCAGCCCGTGATTATCCCGGGAGATATGGGCAGGAATTCTTATCTGCTGGTCGGGACAGAGGGAGCCAGAGAGACCTTTTTTTCTACCTGCCATGGCGCAGGCAGGCTTAAGTCCCGTACCGCAGCCCTGCGTTCAATAGATGCAAATGTCTTGTTGAAAGATTTGGAATCCAAGGGTATAATAGTGAAAGCTTCGGGGCGCTCCACCATCGCTGAGGAAGCGCCGCAGGCCTATAAAGATGTGAATGAAGTGGTGGACGTAGTGCATAACGCCGGTATTTCTAAGCGCGTATGCAGGATGCGACCGTTGGGAGTAATTAAGGGTTAGAAAGGAGTTCGGGGGGGATGAGTATAAAAAATATAAAGGCAATTTTCAATAGCGCAAACCCTAATTTCTACAAAGAGATTGTTTCCCAGTCGTTCGGTAAAAGCCTGGGTTATCTTGCTGTACTGGTATTAATCGTAAGCTTGATACTTTGCGCTAAATTTGCTTTGGAACTACGCAGAGGAATAGAGGTATTCTCAACAGAGATAGTCCAGCGCCTGCCGCAGGTAATCCCCCAGGGCATCCCTGCGATAAGGATAGATAGCGGCAAGATTTCTTCTCCCGTGGCGCAACCGTTTATTTTCCAGAAGGACGGCTTTGCCTTTATTCTGGATGCGACAGGAAAGACTACCTCTTTAGACCAATACAAAGAGGGTGTACTTCTTATGCAGGATAAGGTTATCTTTAAAAGAGATAAGGGGGTAGGCTCTGAAATCACGGAATATAATCTCTCCAAGATGAAATTAGACCTGGTGGATATAAAACCCGGAGATAAACAAAAGGGAGAGATATTAAATATTACCTGGGGTAAGAAGGTCTTTAGCATCACCAGGGAGAGTATCTCCAGGGTGGGCGGCATGATCGTTCTTTTTATTCTCCCGTTTTTTCTGATTTTTTCCTTCGCTGCCCTTTTAACAGGCAAGTTATTGCAGGTGCTCATATTCAGTTTAGTATCACTGGTCTTTAATAAATCAACAGCCGCCAGCCTGAAATACGGTGAACTCATAAATATCGGCGTCTATGCTATCACCCCGCCTACGGTGTTGTCAGTGGTACTTATACTTTCAACCGCAGGCCCGGGAAAGCACTTAGTACTTAAGATCTGGCCGCTATGCTATATGGCTATGTATCTAGTTTTTATATCCTTGGCAATAATCAAATGCAAACAAAAGACAGAAGCACAAGTCCAGTAAGGTTGCCCATATGTTAGACTTAAGGTTTATCAGAGAAAACACGGAACTAGTAAAGAAGGCGCTCAAGGACCGCAATCTAAAGCTTGACCTGGATGACATTATGCGTCTGGATGAGGAGCGGCGCAGCTATCTTTCCGAGGTTGAGAGCCTGCGCTCAGAGAAGAATAAGGCAAATGATGAGATTGGCGCTTTGCTTAAGGCCAAGAAGGATACAAAAGAAAAGATTCTTTCTATGAAAGCGATCTCAGAGAAAACCGGTGAACTGGAAGATAAGCTCAGCCTTATAGAGAAAGAGCTGGACCAGAAGGTTTTAACTATCCCTAATATCCCGCATGTGTCTGTTCCTGTTGGCGATGTCTCCAACAATAAGATAGCGCGTAGCTGGGGCCAGCCCCGGCAGTTTGATTTTAAGCCGGTAACCCACATTGAATTAAGCCAGCACCTGGATATCATAGATTTTCCCCGGGCTACCAAGATTACCGGCTCAAATTTTATACTCTATAAAGGATGGGGGGCGAAATTAGAGCGCGCCCTGATTAACTTTATGCTGGACCTGCATACTAAAAAACACGGCTATACCGAGATCTTCCCGCCCTTTTTAGTGAACCGTGCTTCTATGACCGGCACAGGACAGCTGCCTAAGCTGGAAGAGGATATGTACAGGTTAAAAGACGATGACCTCTTTCTCATACCTACGGCAGAGGTTCCGGTGACTAATATCTTTCGCGACGAAGTATTGGAGGAGAAGGATCTGCCTATTTATTATACCGCCTATACTGCCTGTTTCCGCAGAGAGGCCGGTTCTTACGGCAAGGATACTAAGGGTTTAATCCGCGTGCACCAATTTGACAAGGTAGAGATGGTCAAGTTTGTCAAACCGGAGAGCTCTTATGATGAGCTTGAAAAATTAGTTCATGACGCGGAAGAGGTGCTGCAGGCTTTGGATATCCCATACAGGGTGGTATTGTTGTCTACGCATGACTTGAGTTTCTCCGCCAGTAAATGTTATGACCTTGAGGCCTATGCCTCAGGGATAGACAAGTGGCTTGAAGTTTCAAGCTGCAGTAATTTCGAGAGTTTTCAGGCCAGACGCGCCAATATCAAATTTAAAAAAGATGATACCAAAAAACTTGATTTTGTGCATACCTTAAACGGCTCAGGGATAGCCCTGGCGCGCACGGTGGTGGCGATACTTGAGAATTATCAACAGAAAGACGGAACAGTTTTAATACCAGAGGCTTTGAGGCCTTACATGGATGGAAGAGAAAGAATTTCCTAAAAAATTTGAAGGTGGGGGCGGTGGAGGTGGTTTAAAGTCTAAGTTAAGCGCTTTTTATAGCCGTTCCTTCGGAATCATCAAGCTTGCCTTAGGGGTATGTTTATTACCCCTTGTTTATTCCGTGACCAGGGCATTTCTGAACGAAAGCCTCACCCTGGATAAGGCCCTGGGCACCTATTTTTCTAGCGGTATTATAAGCTTCCTTATTATCTATCTTTTTGTCTATGAGCTGGCTGCGGTCTACGCGAGGGGACAGAAGATACTGGAGGCGCTCTTTAGATTCTTTGCTCCCCTGGTAAAGGTAGCGCCCTACCTGTTGCCGATATATACCATACTGCTGCTTCTGCTCTTTCCGCTTTATACGTTATTTGACAAATCCGTCCTCGCCTTCAAAGTCTTTATGTTTTTATGCGGCTTCAGCATATCTCTGCACCTGGTTTTCAGCGCTAAGTCGCTGCGCTCAAAACAGGGTGATTTCCTCAAGTCTAATTACATATTCGGTTTTTCCTTTATCTATATCATCAATATCGCTATACTTGCTTTAGGGTTTAGCCTGTTTTTTCCGAAATATTCTTTTGTTAATTTCTGCAATCAGACTTTTGAACTCGCCCAGGATATTTTTACGGCGGTATTCAGGCAGCTTTTTCTTTAGGAGGCGTGGCTGAGTGGTTGAAAGCGACGGTCTTGAAAACCGCTGAGGCCGTAAGGTCTCCGAGGGTTCGAATCCTTCCGCCTCCGCCAGAATATATATGGAGAGTTGGCAGAGTGGTCGAATGCGGCGGTCTCGAAAACCGTTGTCGTCG
>CAZKQC010000060.1:286-7910 GCA_964554825.1 uncultured Planctomycetales bacterium | reverse complement strand
TCAAATTGATAGCTATCTTCTTTACTAAATGAACTGGCAGCGCAGTCTAATGCCAGGCACACGTCTTTACCCGGCTTGTAACCTGCCTTTTCTATAGCCCCCAGGATCAACTCCAGGGCCTCTTCGTTAGATTTAAGGTTGGGCGCAAAACCGCCTTCATCGCCTACTGAAGTGGAAAGCCCCTTGGCTTTCAGGATGGATTTTAGGTTATGGAAGACCTCGGCTGCATAGCGCAGGGCCTCGCTGAAATTAGGAGCGCCCACCGGCATAATCATAAACTCCTGGATATCCAGGTTATTATCCGCGTGCATGCCGCCGTTTAAGATATTCATGAGCGGCACAGGCAAAATCTTAGCGTTCTCTCCCCCCAGGTATTTATATAACGGCTGTTTTTTAGAGAGTGCGGCTGCCTTGGCCACTGCCATAGAGACCCCCAGTATAGCATTAGCCCCCAGATTAGACTTACTCTCCGTTCCGTCAAGGCCGATGAGCAGTTTATCTATCTTCTCGAAGTCAGGGCTAAGCCCCTTTACTTTAGAGGCAATAGTAGTATTGACATTACCCACTGCCTTCAACACGCCCTTACCTAAATACTTCGTCTTATCCCCGTCCCTAAGTTCCAGGGCCTCGTATTCTCCGGTAGAGGCGCCCGAAGGTACTGCTGCCCGGGCTAAAATACCGGAATCCAGAATCACGTCAACCTCTACGGTGGGATTCCCCCGCGAGTCTAAGATCTGCCGCGCCAAAACCTTTTTAATCTTTGCCATTTATATCCTCCTGAAAATATGTTTTATCTTATAGATAAGAATTTAATTATACACAGAAACCCCTTTAAGTCAAGCAAAGCTTTCGTCAACGAAAGCTTTGCTTGATGCTGCGGCACATTGCCGCAGCATCTTAGATTAATATAATCTCCTATCCGTCTTTACCTACAAGAAAAAGGTTTGACTTAGGCAACTGAGTATGTTATCTTATTTTTTACCTTACCTATTAATATATAAAGGAGAACAGGATGAATTTAGCCAAAATCAAATTCTTCATTAAGTTATACTGGATCAGAACACTGATAATCGCCGGCGTTCTTGCCATTATTGTCTCTTTGGTAATCTTTATCGTCATAGGCCTGCGCGCCTGGAACGAGGCAGAGTCATACCTGAGGCAATCGCAGTTAGCCATGATACCGCTGCAGCTATACCTACAGATAGTCATGGCCCTGATATTCGGCGTGGTCTATACCTTTATGTGGTACTGGCTGATGTTCAAACGCGGGGCCCAGTCATTTACCCAGGTAAGCAAAAAAGCTATCGGCGGAGAAGAATTAAAGATTACCTGGAGTGACGTTATCGGTATGGAGGAGGCCAAGCAGGAGGCGCTGGAAGTAGTTAAATTAATTACGGACCGTGCCCAGCTGCAGCGTATCGGAGGAAAGATCTTGAAAGGAATTATAATGCTTGGGCCTCCCGGCTGCGGTAAGACTTATCTGGCCAAGGCTATCGCCACTGAGGCAGAGCTTCCCTTTATCGCCATGTCCGGTTCAGAGTTTATAGAGATGTTCGTAGGCGTAGGCGCAGGCAGGATCCGCAGCCTCTTTAAACAGGCGCGCCAATTAGCAGAGCTTGAAGGCGGCTGTATTATCTTCATCGATGAAATAGACGCGGTAGGAGCGCAGCGTTCAGTGGACCGCGGCTTTGGCGGCCAGACCGAATCCAATACCACCCTCAACCAGCTGTTGGTAGAGATGGACGGTTTAAAAGAAAAAGACCTGAATATAGTGCTTATCGGGGCAACCAATGCGCCGGAGAGTTTCCTGGACCAGGCATTGCTTCGGCCGGGCAGATTTGACCGCAAGATTTATGTTGACCTTCCCGGCTTAGAGGACCGCGAGAAGTTATTTGAATATTATCTTAAGAAAGTAAAATATGACCAGGGAAACATAAGGATAGATAAACTGGCCAGGGTAGCGGTAGGTTATACCCCGGCAGATGTCGCCAATATCGTGCGTGAATCAGCCCTTATCGCCATAAGAAACAGGAAAGATACGATTTCCATGAAAGAGATCGAAGAGGCCCGCGAGAGAATTGCCCTGGGGATAAAGAGGAAGATAAAGATGAACCCGCAGGAGAAATGGCTCACCGCCTACCATGAGGCAGGGCATGCCATTGTTACCTATCTATTGGCGCCCAGCAAAGACGTATTCAAGGCCACCATCATACCGCGCAAATCCACGGGAGGCGCCGTCTGGACCCCGGAAAAAGAAGAGATATTTATCAAAGACCAGAATAGCCTGCTTACGGATATCAAAATCTGCCTGGGCAGCTTTGCCGCAGAAAAACTTAAATTCGGCTTCACCACTGCCGGAGTAGACAGCGATTTCCAGAATGCCTTAGGGATAGCTCATGGCATGGTCTGGCGCTGGGGTATGGGTAAATCCGGGCTTATCGGTAATTTTCATGCCATACTTTCCGCTGAAAGATGGCAGCAGTCGGCGCTATCCATCTCCGAAGAAACAAAAACCACGCTAGACCATGACGTACAGGATATACTTAATACCTGCCTGAAAGAAGTCCGGGAACTCCTCGCAAAGGAAAATGCCCTCCTAGAAAAATTCGCCCAGGAATTATTCCAAAAAGAAGAACTCAATTATGACGAAATCGAAGCCATCTTCAAGGAAGCGGGCCTGGCCCGTCCTCAGTAGCCTCTGCGGACTGTTTTTATTATTAGCCGGCTGTTCCTACTCAACCTCCCCTACCTATCTTACTGAAGATATAGCAGGCGCCATCCAGGATATCTGCAAAAAAGAATACAAGGTAACGGTCAAGGCAAAACTCGCGGGAGAGACTCTCTGGATTTATCTGCCGGTGGAAGATATGTTTACCAAGGCCGATAAGCCGGAAAAATATTCGGAGAAATTCTCCGTGGATTACAGCCAGGGAGAATTCAAGGAAGGCGTACTGAAGATGGAATACCTCATCAGGTCTATCCCGGAAAAAGAAAAATCCCAGGATTACAAATACGACAAGGCGGTCTTAGAAAAAGTTAACAATGTCTGGAAGGTATTACGCAGGGTAATCTTCAGCACCGACCACAGGAAGATGGGCTCTCCCCGGTTCTTCTGCATGATTACCGCGGATATCAAAAACGGGTTCCAGATACAGGAACTTTTCTACTCCCTGGATCTGAAAAAGGTTTCTTACGAATTCATATCCTGGACTGAGTACCAGCACCGCTCTATACAGGAAACAATGGTATCTCCGTACATAGTAGGAGATAAAGAAGGCCTGCATATAAACTATAAGGACATCACCATGAAAGAATTCCTGTCCAAGCAGATAGCGCACCGCATCAAACTTAAGTTTCAGAAGCCGGAGGTTGAAAAAAACGCGGATATCGACAAAGAGATATATAAGATAATCGTGCACACTTTAAATATATATAACTTTAAGGATTTTTCTGCGGTGGAGCTGAATAATCTCCTGACCCGTGACAAGGCCGTCTTAAGCAAAGCGGATATTTTGACTGAATTTACGCGCTAACAACCTCTACCCTTCTGCCCTCTACTTTCAGTTTCCCTTCGACATATAAACGTATAGCCTCAGGATAAAGTTTATGCTCTATTTTATGAATCTTCTTCTCCAGGGAAGAAAGAGTATCTTTATTCTCGATCTTAACCTGGCCCTGCAGGATAATCGGGCCATGGTCCATCTCCTGGTCTACGAAATGCACCGTAACCCCTGTTATTCTTGAGCCATAATCAAAGGCGTCCTTTATTGCCTGTGTGCCTTTAAACGCGGGAAGCAGCGCCGGGTGCACATTCAGGATCCTGTTTTTATAGTGCAGGGTCAACTCCGGGCTCAACAGGCGCATAAACCCCGCCAACACAATCAAATCAATCTTGTTTTCCTGCAAATGCTCCGTAATCTTTTCTTCGAATTCTTTCTTACCGGGGAAGTCTTCTCTTTTTACCAGGGCTACCCTGACCCCCGCCCTCCTGGCGCGGGCTATAGCCCCTGCCTTGGGGTTATCCGAGACTAACAACGCCAGATTCGCCTTTATAGCGCCTTTTTTTACTGCTTTTATAATGGCGCTGAAATTACTCCCCCTGCCTGAGGCAAAAACCGCGATATTTATCATTCTCTCACCCTTATGGTTTTCATCGGACAGACCACAACGCAGTCCCTGCAAGAAGTACATTTATTATAGTCTATCACCGCCAGATTATCAATAACGTGTATGGCGTCAAACTTGCAGGCCTTCTCGCAAAGCCTGCAGGCAATACAACCCACAGGACAAACTGCCTTGGTGTCCTTGCCTGAATCATGCGAGCTGCAGGCAACGTATACCTTATTCATTGCAGGGACAAGGAAAAAGAGTTTCTTGGGGCAGACGATGACGCATTTGTTGCAGGCCTTACACTTATCTTTATCTACAACCGGTAATTCCTCGCTTGACATCTTTATGGCATCAAAAGGGCAAACCTGGACACAAGTGCCAAAACCCAGGCAGCCGAAGTCGCATTCTTTCTGGCCGCCTAAAACTAAATTTGCCGCTACGCAATCCTTTATCCCCTGGTATAAAAATCTATCCCTTACTCTTGTCCCTCCGTTGCAGTACAAGGCGGCTATCTTCTTAACCTTCTTTTCAAGCCTCTTCCCTAATAACCTGGCGATCTGCTCTCTTACCGCCTCTTCGCTCACCCTGCAGGCATCCACTCCTAATTTTCCGCTTAGCAAAGACTCGGCAAAACCAAAACAGCCGGCACCTCCGCAGGCGCCGCAGTTTGAGCCGGGCAATAGTCCGTGGATCTTTTCTAAGCGCGGGTCTACCTCGACACGCAGGCGCCTGGAGGCAATAGCCAGCCCGACCCCAAAGATAAGGCCGAGTAAACCTAATGTTAAGATCGGTATCAAGATCCCCATATTAAAATTTAAACCCGTTAAAACCTAAAAAACTTAAAGACATGATCGAAGCAATGATAAAAGCCAGAGGAAAATCCTTTAGCGCGCGAGGCACATTACACAGGTCCAGCCTCTCTCTTATCCCGGACATCAAAAGCATAGCCAGGGTATAGCCTAATCCGACGCAGACCCCCTGGAACGCCGAATACCAAAAACTCCCCTGGAGCGCTCTGCCTTTTACAAAAAACATATCGGAGTTTAATACCGCCACCCCCAGCACCGCGCAGTTAACCGTAATCAGGGGTAAATATATCCCAAAGAACCGGTACATGGCAGGGCTGGTTTTTCTAATCACCATCTCCACAAACTGCACAAAGGTGGCGATTACCAGGATAAAAGAAATAGTACGCAGGTATGTAAGGTCAAAAGGTATAAGCAAAAACCTGTAGATGAGCCAGGTAATGATAGAAGACATGGTGGTGACAAACATTACTGACAGGCTCATGGCCAGGGCAGGCTTGGTCTCTTTGGAGATAGCCAGAAAGGAACATAACCCTAAGAAACGCGAGAGTATTACATTATAGATAAAAACTGCGGAGATAAAAATAGTCAGGAATTGACTGGCGCTCATGTCTTCCTTCCTTTTAAAACATTAAAAAATCCCAGCAACAATCCTATGACCAGAAGCGCTCCCGAAGGCATACCCATGACAAAAACAGGATCAAAGGAAACGAAGAGTTTGTGACCCAAGAGCGTGCCTGCGCCCAATGCCTCCCTTATCCCAGAGATCAAAATCAAGGCCAGGGTAAAACCCACACCCATCCCTAAGCCGTCAAAGAAAGAATTAGCCACCGTATTCTTTGAGGCATAGGCCTCAGCACGGCCAAGCACTATGCAGTTGACTACGATCAAAGGTACATAAATCCCCAACGCACGGTCAAGCGCCGGGCTATACGCCTTCATCATCATCTCGGTAATAGTGACGAAGGTGGCGATAACTACGATATAACAGGGTATGCGTATCCTCTCGGGTATGCTGTTTTTAATACCCGCGATGATGATATTGGAGCCCAGGAGCACAAAGGTGGCGGCAATACCCATGCCTATGCCGTTAATCACAGAAACAGAGACTGCCAATGTAGGACACAACCCTAAAACCAGGACAAAAGTAGGGTTCTCTTTGACAATACCCCTTAAGAATTCATTAAAGAGTCTTTTCATCTTTTTCCGTAAACCCTGTTTTTAGTAAAACGGTCGATGATAGGAGTAGCTCCGTTCATCATCAATATGGCGTAAGATACGCCTTCGGGGTAACCTCCCCAAAGCCTGATAATTGCGGTAAGCAGGCCGCAACCTATGCCAAAGATTACCTGCCCCCTATAAGTCAAAGGAGAGGTCACATAATCAGTAGCCATAAAAAACGCGCCCAGAATAAGCCCGCCTGATAAAATATAGAACAACCAGTCTCCGGAAAACATTCCCTTCTGCCCGAATACATAAGTAAATACCCCTACTGTAACTATATAGGTAAGCGGTATATGCCAGGAGATATATTTTTTATAGAAAAGAAATAGCGCGCCCAACAGGAGCGCTAAAATACAGACCTCTCCGATACAGCCTCCGCGCAGGCCCAAGAATAAATCCCATTTCGAGAGATTTTCCAGAACCCTGCCCTCCTTTAATGCTGCCAGGGGAGTAGCGCAGGTAATAGCATCGTAATTTAATGGTTTAGTAAAGGCAGTCATATACTTAGGCCAGGAGGCCATAAGAAATACCCTGCCTACTAAGGCGGGGTTAAAGATATTCTGTCCCAGGCCTCCGAAGACCTGTTTTCCTATGGCCACGGCAAAGAAGGAACCTGCTATCGGCAGCCAAAAAGGAACATGTGCCGGAAGGTTATATGCCAGCAGTAGACCGGTAAGAAACGCGCTCCCGTCTAAAACAGTAAGCCTCTTTTTAGTCAAGAGCTGGATTATTCCTTCGCTAAAAACTGCTGAGGCAACCCCCAAGATAATCACCCACAGAGCGGATAATCCGAATATCAAAACTCCTGCAAGGCCTGCCGGAGCTAAACTTAAAACCACCAGCCACATGATCCTGCTTACGGATTCATCCTTATGCAGGTGCGGTGAAGTGCCGACACTGAGGTTACTTTTCATCTTTTATTATTCCTTTGATCTCTTCTGCTCTTTTCTTGACCGAATCTATCACTGCACGCGAAGAGATAGTAGCTCCGGTAATTGCCTGGATATTATCCAGGTCATTTAAGCTCTTGCTGCTAAACCCCGAAGCAAAACCAGGTTCAGCTATCCTTGCTCCCAGGCCCGGGGTCTCATTCTGGCTCAAGATCTTTATGGCGCCGATTACGCCATTCCTATCCATCCCCACCATACTCTCTATGATGCTGGAATATCCTTTGCCGGATGCTTTAAAGGCAACGGCAATAAACTTACCTGACTTATCATAGGCCTTATAATAAAGCACCTCTTTCCCTGCTTTCACTGCCTCAAAGCGCTCTCCCTCGGGTAGCACCTCTTTTAAGCTGGCCTCCTCCTCATCCTGCGCCTGGGCATTAATCCTGGCCTTAGTCAAAAGGTTCATCCCCGCCAGGAGGCCGCTTGCGATAATGCAGATTAAAGCCAGGATAAATCCGTAACGCACCATCTCTTTCATTTTAATGCCTCCAATTTCGCCCTTTTAATGGACTGCACCAGGCGGCGGTTAGCCGG
>CAZKQC010000060.1:0-276 GCA_964554825.1 uncultured Planctomycetales bacterium | reverse complement strand
CAGACATAGCTGCACAGGCCGCATTCAATGCAGTCGGTTGCGCCATAATCTTTAGTCTGCTGCCAGAGCGCTTTTTCAGAGGCAAGATTTATAAGGCAGGGCATCAGCCCCGCAGGGCACTCCCTTACGCAGGCCCCGCAGCGAATACAAGGATCCTCATCCAAAACCCTGGCTTCTTCCCGGTTCAATAATAAAATTCCTGCGCTGGACTTGATTACCGGGACTTGGTCGCTAAACTGGGCTATCCCCATCATGGGGCCTCCGATGATAACTTTA
>CAZKQC010000059.1:0-7967 GCA_964554825.1 uncultured Planctomycetales bacterium | reverse complement strand
GTGTTATAGTTATCTACTAAAATAAAGGGAGGTAGTTATGACAAGTAAATGGAATTTCTTGAAAACGTTATTTGTATTTTTTATAATTATTGCTCTTTCTGGTTGCACCTTTATATTCCAGAGGGGCAGGCGTTCTGACCTCGAAAAGATCGAAGAGCTGTCTAGGCAGGTGGATGACCTGGACCGTGCCAGAGGGCTGCTGGAAGATAACCTCAGGCAGGAGATAAAGGATAAGCAGGTCAGGCTTCAGATGATGGAACGCGGCCTGGTGATTACCGTGGTGGGAGATGTGCTTTTTGACTCCGGCAAGGCCAAGGTCAGGCTGGAGGCCTATCCTATCCTGGACAAGGTTTACAAGGTGTTAAGAGAAGATGTGCCCGAGCTAAGCGTGGGCATTGAGGGCCATACTGATAACGAGCCGATTAAAGTCTCAGGCTGGAAATCTAATTGGGAGTTATCCACCGCCCGTTCCTTAAGCGTCTTACATTATCTGGTTGATGAAAAAGGCCTTTCTCCCAAGCGCGTCTCGGCGGTTGGCTATGGCGAATACCGGCCGGTTGCCTCCAACGATACCAAGGAAAACAGGCTCTTAAACCGCAGGGTTGAAATCGTTATCCTGCCTAAGCTTAGCAAGGCAGCAGCTTCTAAAAGCACAAGGCTCTTAGAACCGCAGGGAAACTTTAAATAATATAACCCCGAATAGATACGGGCCAGGAAGAGGTTATACTCATGGAAGAGAGTTTAAAGAACAGGCTTATTCTTATATTAGGCATATTGACGGCGATATTTTTTATCGCGACGGTAAGTTCCTGCAACAGCTCCCTGCGTAATAAATCCATACGCGACAAAGAAATGGCAGCAAGGCTGGACCTGGAAGAAAAGATGAGCAAGTTTACGCAGGACAAAACAAACGCCGAAAAACAACTCACAGCGGTTAACCAGCAGTTAGAGGAAGAGAAGGCAGGGAATCAGGCCAGTAAGAAGGCCCTCCTGCAGGAGCAGCTGGTAAACCAGAGCCTTAAGGAAGAATTACAGAAGGTCGTTAAACTTAAAGAGGCCCTTGAAGAGGATCTTAAGGAAGCCCTGGTAACCCATAATAAGTCAACGAAATCTAAACAATGAAATAAAAGGGGGAGTTTGGGCACTTTGTTTTTTTCTTCGAAGGGGGAATAGTAGTTATCCCCTTTTTTATTCGAGAAAACTTTTATTGAAGGAGGAGATATGGCAATATTGCGCAAGATAAAAGAAGGACTAAAAAATATGATCCGGGGTAAAAAAACCGTGCGTAAGACGGCTTCAACCTCGGGGCAGAAGAAAAAAGAGGATCTCTCAGCGGGGACTAATAAGGAAGCTTTAGGGATGCGCGAAACCGCTGTGGAGAGGGCTAAGTTTTCCCATCCTGAACCTACCCGCAGGCCCTGGTCTATGCCGCAGGATCTCCCCGGAGGCTACGGACAGGACAGGGCAGTATTACAGGTGCGTGACCCCTGGTGGCTGCATGCCTATTGGGAGATTACCGGCCCTACCTTCGATAGCTTTAAGACAAGGCTCGCAGATGCCTTCTATAGCGCAAAGATGGTAATCAGGGTTTACGATGTAAGCGATATTATCTTTGACGGAAAAAATGCGCACAGTTTTTTTGACGTTAAGATTAATCCCCAGGCAAATAACTGGTATATTGATACAGGCGGACCGGGCAGGTCCTGGTGCGTGGATGTAGGGCTGCGCCTGGCTAATGGTGAGTTTATTACGATAGTGCGTTCCAATACTGTACGTACGCCTTTAGAGGGGCCCTCCTGGATTACCGACGAGGAATGGATGATACCCGATGATATGTTTGCCAGGTTATACGGCATGGGGTTCGGTTTTGGCAGGAGTTCTCCCGTAGGAAAAGGCTGGCAGGAAAAGATGAAGAGGGAGTTCTTTTCCTCTGGTATAGGCTCTGCGGGGATCTCCAGCAGCCCGGTTAAGAAGCAGGTTAAAGAAAGACAGTTTTGGCTGGTGGTGAATACTGAGCTTATCGTATACGGGGCAACCGAACCTGACGCTAAGGTAACCGTGCAGGGCAAGGATATACGCCTAAGGCCGGATGGGACCTTTACGCTGCGTTTCGCACTTCCTGACGGCAAACAGGTTATACCTGTCCAAGCGACATCCGCAGACCAGGTCGAGACAAGGACTATCACTCCTGTTGTAACCAAGGAAACAAGATAGGCTGTTAAACCAGATAACAACAGAGGCGTTTATATGAACAAGGGTTATTTATGTTTGGTGCTGCATAGCCATCTTCCTTTTGTCAGGCATCCGGAACACGAGGATTTTCTCGAGGAGGATTGGCTTTACGAGGCGATAACCGAGACCTACATCTCCCTGATCCTGGTATTTGAAAAATTATTAAGCGATAAGGTAGATTTCCGCCTGACCATATCGCTCACCCCCACCCTGATCTCTATGCTCGGGGATAACCTCTTGCAGGAAAGATACCTGCGGCATATAAATAAGCTTATAGAGCTGGCGCATAAGGAAGTGGATAGGACGCGCTGGCAGCCGGATTTCAATCATTTGGCGAATATGTACCTGGCGCGTTTCTACGAAGCCAGGAATGTATTCGAAAGATATAACCGCAATCTTGTTTTTGCCTTTAAGGCCTTTCAGGACTCCGGGAACCTGGAGATAGTAACTTGCGGTGCGACGCACGGCTTTTTTCCTCTTATGGATGTGATTAAGCCCTCAATAAGGGCCCAGGTAAAAGTAGCCGTCAGCTACTACGAGAAGGTATTCGGCAGGAAACCCAGGGGGATCTGGCTACCTGAGTGCGGGTATAATCCTGCCGATGACGAGATACTGAAAGAGGCAGGGATAAAGTATTTCTTTAGCGATGCGCACGGCATATTACACGGCAACCCCAGGCCTAAATACGGGGTCTTTGCGCCGGTATATTGCAAATCCGGCGTAGCTTGTTTCGGCAGGGACCTGGAATCATCAAAGCAGGTCTGGTCTTCCGTGGAAGGTTATCCGGGAGATTATGTTTACCGTGAGTTTTACCGCGATATCGGTTTTGACCTGGATTTCGATTATATCCGTCCTTATATACACCCGGACGGAGTAAGGATAAACACCGGGATAAAATATTACCGTATTACCGGAACCGATAACAATAAACAGCCCTACAACCCGCATTGGGCCAGGGAGAGGGCGGCTGAACATGCGGGGAATTTTATGTTTAACCGCGAAAAGCAGGTTGAATATCTTTATGACCTGATGCAGAAAAAGCCCCTCATAGTCTCTCCTTATGACGCGGAATTATACGGCCATTGGTGGTATGAGGGTCCTATGTGGCTTGATTTTCTTATCCGCAAGATTTATTTTGACCAGAAGATAATCCGCATGATTACGCCTTCCGAGTATCTGGCGGAGAATCCCCGTAATCAGGTGGTGACGCCTTCGATGTCCAGCTGGGGCTATAAAGGTTATTCCGAGATGTGGCTGCAGGGTGCAAATGACTGGCTTTACCGCTATCTTCATCAGGCGTCTTTGCGCATGACGGAACTGGTAAAACGCTTTCCCCATAACCCTGCGGATGAATTGACCAGGCGCGGCCTTAATCAGGCTTTGCGTGAGCTTCTCCTGGCGCAGAGTTCGGATTGGGCCTTTATCATAGGTACAGGGACGCATATAAGTTACGCGGTTAAGCGCACCAAAGACCATATCCTGCGGTTCACCGGTTTATACGAACAGATAAAAGCCAATTCCATTGACGAGGCATGGCTAGCTGATTTAGAGCGCAACGATAACATATTCCCGGATATAGATTACAGGGTTCACCAGTAAGGGCGCCTGCCTGCCGGCAGGCAAAGCTGAAAGCGCAACCGCTAAGCTAAATAAGCTCGTTGCGCTTTATCTTTACTATAATGGATAAAAAGAGAATACCCGCGCATATCGCTATTATCATGGACGGCAACGGTCGTTGGGCCAGGGAAAAGGGCCTGGCGCGCACCGCAGGCCACCGCGCAGGTATTGAGCGGGTTAAAGAGGCGGTGCGTACAGCTGCCGAGCTGGGTGTTGGGGTAATTACTTTTTTTGCTTTTTCTACCGAGAACTGGTCCAGGCCAAAAAAAGAAATATCCGTTTTGATGCGTTACCTGAATAATTTCCTGGACCGCCAGATAAAAGAGCTGGATAAGAATAATATGCGTTTTCTGGTTATCGGAAGAGCAGAACCGCTGCCTAAATATCTGCAGGAAAAGATTAAAGAGGCCGAGGCTAAAACCAGGGATAACACCGGCCTGGTCGTAGTCCTGGCCTTGAATTACGGGGGGAGGCAGGAGATAGTGGATGCGGCCAAGAAGTTCGCTCTGTCAGCAGCCAAAGGAGAGGTTGCTGTGGAAGGTTTGACTGTCGAGGGCTTCTCTGATTATCTCTATACCGCAGGGTTACCTGAGCCTGACCTTTTTATACGCACGAGCGGTGAGATGCGCCTGAGTAATTTCCTGCTCTGGCAGATTTCTTACGCGGAGCTTTTCTTTACCAAGAAATACTGGCCTGATTTCAGAAAGAAGGACCTGGAGGATGCGGTAAAAATCTATCAGAGGAGAGAGCGCCGGTTTGGAGGTATAGATGCTGCTTAAAAGAATAATCACCTCTATCGTGTTGATTGCGGTTATGTCCGGGGTCTTAGCCTTGGACTGGCTCTGCGGCATTATGGTAACCGCCTTTATCGTTTTTGGCCTCTATGAGTTTTTCAACATGCTGGAGAAGAAAGGGATCCGTATCTATAAATATTTTGGTATAGGCATGGGCGCGATAATCCCCTTGTCGATAGTTTTCAGGTTCGAACCGACCAGAAGCTGGGAGCTGCTTTTTATTGTGACTGCGCTTCTTTTTCTTATCCTCATGCAGTTTCGCAGGCGCGAAAGCTCAGGGGTTGTGGTCAGTATCTCCACGACAATCTTTGGCATACTTTATGTCAGTTGGTTCCTGAGCTTCCTGATTAAGATAAGATACCTCTCTGGAGGACTCGGTTTATTTTCTACAGTCATTTTAATTACTAAATCCGGCGATATCGGCGCATATCTGGTCGGTAGTCGTTTCGGAAAGACTCCGCTTATACCGCGCATCAGTCCCAATAAATCCATAGAGGGCTCAGCTGCCGGGCTCCTGTTTAGTATGGCCGCAGCTGTTGCCTGCAGAGGCTTTTTGAAATTACCGTATCTGCAAGCGAGCCTGGTCGGATTTTTGTTCGGGATCCTGGCTCAATTAGGAGACCTCTCTGAGTCCCTGATAAAGCGCGATTGCCAGGTTAAAGATTCAGGAAGGCTTCTGCCGGGCATGGGAGGGGTCCTGGATTTAGCCGACAGCCTGATATTTACTGCTCCGGCGTTCTACTTTTATATGAATTTTATCCTCAGATAGGCTTGGTGCGATGAAGGACATAGCTATACTTGGTTCGACCGGCTCGATAGGCCAGAGTACCTTGCAGGTTATCGCAGCCTTCAAAAAAGAATTCTCTGTCACAGCCTTGAGTGCGAATTCCAATATCGATCTTTTATATAAACAGGTGAGGATTTTTAAGCCAAAGTTAGTCTGTGTCAAAGATTACCGTTTAGCCAGGGAATTAAAATCCCGATTGGGTTCCTGCGCAAGCCGTGTGCTGATAGGTCCCGAAGGCCTGGAAGAGATAGCCGGCCACAAAAGCATTGACCAGGTGGTTATGGCGATAAGCGGTTCTGCTGCCCTGGGGCCTCTTCTTGCCGCGATAGAAAAGAGCAAGAGAATCGCCCTGGCTAATAAAGAGGCCCTGGTAATGGCCGGTTCTTTGATTATGCATAGGGCCCGGATGAAAAAGGCGCTGATTATACCGGTAGATAGCGAGCAGTCTGCAATATGGCAGTGCCTGGACGGGGAGGATAAGTCAACGCTTAAGTCCATTTACCTGACTGCCTCAGGAGGCCCTTTTCACGGGACCAGGAAAAAAGAGCTAAAGTATGTCTCTGTATCAGAGGTGCTTAAACATCCACGCTGGAAGATGGGCAGGAAGATCAGCGTGGACTCGGCAACCCTGATGAACAAAGGCCTGGAATTACTGGAGGCGATGTATCTATTTGATACGCCTCCCCCGAAGATTAAAGTGCTGATACACCCGCAGGCGATAATCCACTCCATGGTGGAATTTATAGACGGAGTAGTCATGGCGCAGTTATCGGTTACGGATATGCGCGTGCCTATTCAGTATGCGCTCTCATACCCTCGCAGGTTCTCCGGCTCACTTAAACCGGTAGATTTCTATAAATTAAGAGAACTGAATTTCGAGACTCCGGATTTCAGGAAGTTCCCGTGTCTTTCGTTAGCGTACCGGGTAGCTAAAGAATCCGGGACAAGCCCGGCTGTATTGAATGCCGCGGATGAGGTAAGCGTGACCGAATTCTTAAAAGGTAGGCTGGGGTTTCTCTCTATCTCAAAAGTGATCGAGAGGGTATTATCCAGGCATCATAACAGGGTTAATCCCTCTTTATCGGAGGTCATTTCTGCGGCTTCCTGGGCCAGGGATGAAGCCTCCGGGGTAATCGCTAAAGGAGTAAGATAAAACTATGATTTCTTTACTGGTATTTTTGTGTATCCTGGGAGTCTTGATTATCGTGCATGAGCTGGGGCATTTTCTGGTTGCCAAGAAACTCGGCGTGCGCGTAGAAAAATTCTCCCTTGGTTTTGGCCCGAGGGTAATGAGCAAGAGCGTCAATAATACTGAATACGATATAAGGCTTATCCCTTTGGGCGGCTATGTGAAAATGGCCGGGGATAACCTGCAGGAATATAAAGGAGGAAGCGACGAATATATCTCCAAGACTCCTTTTCAGCGCGCCTCGATAGTCTTCTTTGGACCTTTCTTTAATTATATACTGGGTTTTTTATGTTTCTGGCTGATCTTCTTCGCAGGCTACCCTACGCTTACTACCAAAGTCGGCGGCCTTATCGACGGCCTGGGCGCTAAATCCGCTGGCGTAGAGGCGGGGGATAAGATCACGGCCATAGACGGGGCGAAGGTTTTCTTCTGGGAAGATATACAAAGAGCCATACACGCGCAGAAGGACAAGGAGGCCGTAAACATCTCTATCCTGAGAAAGGATAAAGAATATAACCTCAAGGTAAGATTGCAGAAGATGGAGCTCGGCGATCAGCTGGGTGAGAAGCGCAGCGTTCCGCTCTTGGGGATTACCCCTTTTATGGATGAGATTATAACGGTCAGGCACGGCCCGGTAGAGTCTTTTTTCCTGAGCCTGGATAAGCTGAGCGAAATGACCCTAATGACCTATAAGGCGCTTTTCAGGATGGCTACGGGCAGGATGTCTGTGCGCGAGTCTGTTACCGGGCCTTTAGGGATATTCTATATTACCTCCAAGGCAGCGAGCATCGGAGCGATTGCGGTATTGCACCTGATCGCGGTATTAAGCGTAAGCTTAGGCCTGTTTAATCTGCTTCCGCTTCCGCTCTTAGACGGAGGGCATATCTTTTTATTGGCATTGGAGAAGGTAAGGGGCAAGGGCTTAAGCCCCAAGAGCGAGCATGTTATTACCCAGGTAGGCCTGGCTATGATTATCAGCTTGGCGGTCCTGGTGACCTACAACGACCTCTTGAGGTTTTTCGGAGACAGGATCGCGGGATTTTTTAAGAGATGAAGATAAAAAGGCGTAAGACTAAGATTATCAGAATAGGCTCGGTTTGTATCGGCGGGAATAATCCCATTGCCGTACAGGCAATGACCAAGACCAGGACCGCTGATGTAGAAAAAACACTAAAGCAGCTACAAGCCCTGCGTGAGGCAGGTTGTGAAGTGGCGCGCCTGGCAGTAAAAGACAAAGCTGATGCAGCTGCCTTAAAAAAGATTAAGCAGGGCTCTGACATACCCCTGGTTGCCGATATCCATTTTGACTGGCGCCTGGCTTTATCGGCGATAGAGAGCGGCATAGATA
>CAZKQC010000058.1:0-7980 GCA_964554825.1 uncultured Planctomycetales bacterium | reverse complement strand
GATAAATATACTGGGTGATTCCGTGCGCCTTAGGCTTAAGGAGCTAAGCGGAGAGCAGGTCGAATTCCCTGATAATTATTACCAGGGCGAATATATTTATGATATTGCCCGCAAGGTCCGCCCCCAGGAAAGCAGGATCAAGGATTTGGGGGATTACGCCGCCGGTTATATCCTGGATATAATCAAGAAGGAGCTCGATGATTTCGGAGTGCGTTTTGATTACTGGTACAGCCAGAAGGCGCTGAGAGAGGGCGGTAAGATAAAAAAGGCGCTTGCGCTACTTAAGAAAAGAGGCTTTCTTTATGAGCAGGAAGGCGCGCTCTGGTTTAAATCTACTACGCTGGGAGATGATAAAGACAGGGTGGTCATAAAAAGCGACTCAACATATACCTATCTTGCCCCGGATATCGCCTACCATCAGGAGAAATACCGTAGGGGCTTTAGCTGGCTTATAAATCTCTGGGGCCCTGACCATCACGGATATATAAACAGGTTAAAGGCTTCGGTTGAGGCTTCCGGCAAGAGCCCTGACTCTCTCTCTATTATTATTGTCCAGCTGGCTACTATATTCAGGGAGGGTAAGCCCGTGCAGATGTCTACGCGCAAAGGCCAATACATAACGCTAAGAGAGGTATTGGATGAAGTGGGCAGGGATGCCTCGCGTTTTTTCTTTCTTATGCGCCGCACCTCAAGCCATCTGGATTTTGACCTGGATGTGGCTAAGAAGCAGAATGCGGAGAACCCGGTTTATTATGTGCAGTATGCGCATGCAAGGATCTGCAGTATCTTGCGTAACAGCCAGACTCGCCTGGATCTGGCCGGAGTGAGCCTGGACCTTCTCAAGGAAAAGGAAGAATTGGAGTTGATTAAAAAATTAAGGCAGTTTTCCTATATTCTTGATGTTTGCGTAAAGACCCTGGATCCCTATATGCTGACGGTCTATCTCCAGGAGCTAGCTCAATCATTCCATAAATTCTACGATACCCATCGCGTATTGAGCCAGGAAGAGAAGCTTACTCAGGCAAGGCTATCCCTGCTTGAAGGGACGAGGATTGTCATTGCCGCTGCCTTGAAACTGCTGGGCGTATCGCAACCCGCAACAATGTAGGTAAAATGCAGAATCACAAAATACTCAAGATTGCCTCGCCTGATATTGCCCTCCAGAATATCCTGATTATAGAGCTTGGAATATCTAAAATACTTGCCCAGCTTCTGATTAACCGCGGCATAACCGATGCCGGGGAAGCAGGCCGTTTCCTCAAGACCAGCCTTAAAGACCTCCTGGACCCTTTTTCTTTTCCTCAGATGTCCAGGGCTGTGGAGATTATACAGGAGGCAGCCAGGCAGGGAAAAGAGGTAATGCTTTTCGGAGATTATGATGTTGACGGGATAACTTCGCTTGCCCTGCTTAAGGCTACGCTTAGGGAGATCGGGATTACCCCGCAGCATTACATACCGCATAGAATCCGCGAAGGCTACGGCTTAAGCAAGGATATCTGCGCTATCGCAAAACAAAGGAAGATAGACCTCCTTATTACCGCCGACTGCGGGACTAACAGTCATCAGCAGATCAAGGACCTGCGGCGTAATAATATCGAGGTTATAGTTACCGACCATCATGAGCAGTCCGATGCCCAGGCGTCTTTAGCCTCGGCGATTATTAATCCTAAGCTTAAAAACTGCGTTTATAAATACAGGGATTTATCCGGGGTAGGCGTAGCCTATAAGCTTTGCCAGGCGCTTACGGGTAAGGCGCTTGTCGAAGAATTAGACCTGGTTGCCTTGGGGACTATCGCTGATATCGTGCCTTTGATCGGAGAGAACCGCGTGATTGTCAGGGAAGGGCTTCCTATGCTTTCGGATACGAAAAGAATAGGCCTTAAGGCGCTTATAGAGAAGAGCGGGCTAAAAGAGAGAAGGATTACCGCTACCTTTGTGAGTTTTGTCCTGGCCCCCAGGCTTAATGCCAGCGGCCGCATGGATACCGCAGAGACAGCCTTGAATTTATTGATGAGCGAAAATGAGCCCGAGGCCCAGGCGTTGGCAGGGCTTGTCGAGGGCTATAATCGACAAAGAGATTAATTTTAAGGAGCATAAAATTATTGTTATTGCCAAGGAGAATTGGCATCAGGGGGTTCTGGGTATAGTCGCCTCGAAGCTTGCCGACAGGTTCTATCGTCCGACTATATTGATTTCGCTTAACGACGAACTCTGCAAGGGCTCGGGCCGCTCCATAAAGAACTTTCATCTCTTCCAGGCGCTTCTGGAATGCAAGGATTTCCTGAGTAATTTCGGAGGGCATAGTCATGCCGTGGGTATCTTGATTACCAGGGATCATATAGAGGAATTTAAGGGAAAAATTAATCAGCTGGCTAAGGAGAGGCTGCGCCTTGAAGACCTTATGCCCTCTCTCGATATCGATATGGAACTTAGCCTGAATGACTTGAGCCCGGATCTGGCGAAAGAAATTGAATCGCTGGAGCCCTTCGGAAGCGGTAACCCTGAGCCTTTATTTTATACCAGGAATCTTAAGCTAAGGAACCAGCCTCAGGTATTAAGCCGTTTTACCTTGAAGTTCTGGGTCAGCGACGGACATAACACCTACGAGGCGATAGGCTTTGGTATGAGTAACCTCAAGGATAGCCTTATGAGCGCCGATTGTTTTGACCTGGTATATACCCCGCAGATAGACAGCTGGCGGGGAGAAGAAGGGATTATCCTGGAGATCAAAGATATATTCTTCCGGTAGGCTTTTAGGCTCTGCGGATACGGCCTTTTTTGATGCATCTGGTGCAGACGTATACCTGCTTAGACTGATTATCGATGAGGATACGCATCTTCTGCAGATTAGGGGAGAACTTACGCTTGGAGGAACGCACTATTTTTTTACCTGTTCCGCCCTTTGCTTTTGCCTGGCCTTTTCTGGTGACGACTTTACCTGTTTGTGAACCCTTACCGCATATAGCGCATAATTTCAACATATATTCAGCTCCTTGTAAGAAATAAAGTATACTTGAAAACCAATCAATGTCAAGCAAAAATACCCATGCATAAAACTTTAGAAGGCCTGAATAAGGAGCAGGTTGAGGCTGTCGCGCATAAAGAAGGGCCCCTTTTGATTATTGCCGGAGCGGGCACAGGCAAGACTACGGTGATTACCCGCAGGATTGCCTGGCTCTTGGAGGAAGGCCTGGCCCGGACCAACCAGATATTAGCGCTTACCTTTACCGATAAGGCGGCGCGGCAGATGCTGGAGCGGGTAGACGTACTTGTCCCGTACGGATACACGGATATCTGGATCTCTACCTTCCATGCCTTCGGAGACAGGCTTCTGCGCGAGAACGCGCTGGTCGCAGGGCTGGATTCAGATTTCAAGGTCCTTACCCGTCCGGAGTCTGCGGTATTTTTCCGCGAACACCTCTTTGAATTCGATATCTCCTATTACCGGCCGCTATCTGACCCTACGCGTTTCATTGAAGCCCTGATCTCATTATTCAGCCGCGCCAAAGACGAGGATGTATCCCCTAAAGAATATCTCGATTATGCCCAGGGCCTTTCACTTAAGGCAAAAGAAAATCCCGATGACCCGGCATTACAGGAGGAGGCCCTGGCCCAGAGAGAGGTGGCGCTGGCTTACGCCAAATACCAGGAGCTGCTCGCTAAAAACGGCATGGTTGATTTCGGAAATCAGTTTTATCTTGCCCTGGACCTTTTAAGAGGGCACCCTTTGATTTTAAAGAAATACCGGGAGCAGTTTAAATATATCCTGGTGGATGAGTTTCAGGATACTAATTTTGTTCAATTCCAGATGGTTAAGCTCTTGGCGGGAGAGAGCAAGAATATCACTGTTGTGGCTGATGATGACCAGTGTATCTACAGATGGCGCGGGGCAGCCTACAGCAATGTCCTTAATTTCATCCAGAGTTTTCCCGAGGCCCAAAAGGTCAGCCTTATCCAGAATTACCGCTCTAGCCAGGTTATACTGGATAGCGCATACGGCCTGATACAGAATAATAACCCGGAGCGCTTTGAAGTAAAGGCAGGAATCAACAAGAAGCTGGTCAGCTTCGTTAAGAACGGCGAGGCCCCAAGGCACCTTTATTTTGATACGAACTCCGCAGAGGCAGACTGGGTAGCCGGGATTATCAAGGATAAATCCGGGGGCGGGGGCTTCTCTTATAAAGATTTTGCAATCCTGGTACGTTCTAACTCCGACGCGCAAGCCTACCTGCAGGCCCTGAATATGCGGGATATTCCCTGGCAGTTTAGCGGAAGCCAGGGGCTTTACGCAAGGGAAGAGATAAGGTTGTGCATAAGTTTCTTGAGGATGGTGGCTAATCCTGCTGATTCTTTAAGCCTTTACCATCTTGCCAGCTGCGAGATTTACAAGATTAACCTTACGGACCTGGGCCTGTGTATGCACTACGCAAAACGCAGGAACAGGTCGCTATATTCGGTGATGAAGGATTTAGGCAGTATACCTGAATTGTCTGCAGTGGGTGTCCAATCGCAAGATGCGATAGCGCGTATCTTGTCTGACCAGGAAAAATTTCTCGCTATCTCGCGCGAACAGACTACCGGCAGGTTATTATATGCATTTTTGACCGATACCGGTTATTTAAAAAGGCTTACTAAAGAGCAAAGCCTGGAGAGCGAAACCAAGATTCAAAATCTCGCCAAGTTTTTTAACATCGTCAGAGGCTTTGAGCTGGTGGCGAAAGAAGACCGTGCTATGTATTTCGTAAATTACCTGAACCTTTTAATTGAAGCTGGCGATGACCCGGAAACCGTGGAGGCTGATCTGGATACGGATGCGGTTAATGTATTGACCATACATAAGGCCAAGGGATTGGAGTTTAGGGTGGTCTTCCTGGTTAACCTGGTTAACGGCCGTTTCCCCCTGCCGCACCGTTCGCAGACCATAGAATTACCCGAGGCCCTGATCAAGGAGATCCTGCCGGCCGGAGATTTTCATATACAGGAGGAGCGCCGTCTTTTTTATGTAGGGATGACCAGGGCAAAGGAGGAGCTATACCTGACCTCTGCCCTTGATTATGGAGGCAAGAGGCTAAGGCGCCTTAGCCAATTTGTGGTTGAAGCCCTGGGAAAAGAGGTGGACCAGAAACACAGGCATAATACCAGCCCGTTAGAGACGATTGAATCGTTCGCACCAATAAAAGATTCTCCCCGGCCCAAGGCCAGGGGGAGTTCGCAGGAAGAGCTTCTTAGCCTCAGCTATTACCAGGTAGATGATTATCTTACCTGTCCCTTAAAATATAAATATGTGCATATATTACGCGTTCCTATACTGGAACACCACACTGTTATATACGGCAGGGCCATGCATGAGACAGTGACAAAGTATTTCCAGATTAAGATGGCCGGCCAGAAGGCTGGACTTTCGGATATACTGGGGGTTTTTAGTGAGAGCTTTGATCCTCAGGGGTTCCTGGACGAGAAGCACCAGGAAGAACGTTTCCGCCTGGGGCGCGAGGCACTAATCCGTTTCTTTAAGGAAGAAGAGGCTCATCCTTCTAAGCCCTTGTATATAGAGAAGCCTTTTTCATTTATCTTTGAGAATAATAAGATTAACGGCAGATTTGACCGTATTGACGGCGAGGGAGAAGAGGCGGTGATTATCGATTTTAAAACCTCGGAAGTAAATAAACAGAAAGATGCGGATAAGCGCGCCAGGGAGAGCGATCAGCTGGCTGTTTATGCCCTGGCCTATCAGAAGATATTCGGGGCAATCCCCAAACGCGTGGAGCTATATTTTCTGGAATCAGGGCTTATAGGCAGTTATAGCTCAGGGGAAGAGGATTTAGAGAAGGTGCAGGATAAGATCAGGCGCGCTGCTTTAGGTATCCGCAGCCTGGATTTCGGGGCAGCACCTGCCTATATGGCCTGCGCATATTGCGTCTACAACCAGATCTGCCCGTCGGCAGTGAAAAAATAATACCCAAAAAATTATTTCCCCCCGGCTTGAAAAATAGTGTTTATATGCTATACTTTATTTAGCCCGGAGAGGGCTAATCCTAAGCCGCAACTGAAAATTCAGGCATTGTGGGGTTTAGGAATTAACCTTAACCCAGGGAGCGAGAAAGACCTGAATTTTCAAGGCTAAGGGTTTAAAAACTTCGCTCCCTCGCATTCAATGATGGCCCATAGATTTTTTGTGGGCCGTTTTTTTTGCTTTGTGCTGATTACGTGGTATAATAAATAAAAATAGCCGGGAGTAAACTGTGAGATATTTTCGCCTTACCTTTTCCTTAACCGTTATTTTGCTTCTCCTGCCTATCCTTTCTTTTGCCAAAGAAACTCCGCCTGAGGCAGCGGCCGGCCAAAAGAAAGAAACCGCCCCTGTCACGAGAGAGCCGACTTATGCCCCCAATGAAAATGACATTAAAAGTTTCGTCTATAGATGGTTTTCCTGGCTGGACCATCAGGTAGCGGATTTTCTCCTGCTTTACCATCTGAGCAAAGACGACCTGGTGATGAAACTACCCGAAACAGTAATACGCAACCACAGCGATTTCAAGATTTGGTACCAGGGTGTTAAAGAGACTATCCAGAGTAATAATTACGAAGTAGGAGAGATAAAGGTAACTCAGCTTCCCAAGGGCAGATATAAAGCGGATCTAACAGTGCGCTGGAAGGCTAAGACCTATAAGGGCGCATCCCTGGACGTTAAATTCAAAGAGAGCTGGATTTTAAGCCCGGAAGGCTCCGGAAGGCTTAATATTAATCGCTATATAGTCAAAAAGACCAAGTAAATAATCTTTAATAAGAGCGCCTCT
The DNA here is from genome assembly GCA_964554825.1 of uncultured Planctomycetales bacterium. Classification (GTDB taxonomy): domain Bacteria; phylum Omnitrophota; class Gorgyraeia; order Gygaellales; family Profunditerraquicolaceae; genus VGKF01. Next base: position 1,183 of record CAZKQC010000058.1, on the reverse strand, counting down.
GCTATAAAATTTAAGATTGACCCCTCTATAACCATGCAGTAAAATATAAAAGGAACCAGCGAGGTGGCAAGATGAGGCTGAATTAATCAATCTGACCGGCGATCCTCTCATATAAAAGGGGATCGCTTATTTTTTAGTGGTTTATTGACAGAATGAGAGGGTGTTTATATGCAGGGACAGGAGCGCAGGATATTTGAGAGGTTTCAGGTAGAGTTGCCGGTAAGGTTCTCGTATCTAGAGGGCGCCAAAGAAGAGACGGGCAAGATCGTTAATATTAGTGCCGGAGGCGGGGGGGATGATCGTTACCGATGAGAAGCTGCTTCCTGCTACCCGCTTGGATATGTGGCTTCAGATCTCCGATAATAAAGATCCGTTATATTCTAAAGGAGAAGTGGTCTGGACAATGGTCTCTGCTCCGGACGTATATAAGGTAGGTATAAAATTCGATAAAGTTGACCTTATGGGGATATCGCGCGTTTTAAGAAACAGAAGAAGATAGAGGGCGTTTTATGTTCCGGAGAAGATTCAGCAGGCTTAGAGAAAAAACAATCATTGTACTGGCGGGGCTCTCTTTGTGCCTGGGGTGCGTTAATCTAGCCCTGGCCCAGGCCACCAAGTTTGTCAAAGACGGGATCAAACAGGTATACTGGGGTGACGGAAAGCTGATGGCTGAGGTTTCTTTCAAAGACGGCAAGCAGGACGGGCTTGAAAGGGTATACTGGCCTGACGGAAAGCTGCAGTCGGTTAAATTCTATAAGGAAGGCAGGCGCGAGGGGACAGCCAAATATTATTATAAAACCGGAGAATTAAAATCAGAGCAGACTTTTCGTAATGGCCAGCGCGAGGGGACAGCCAGGTATTATTTTAAGGACGGCAAACTCAAATCCGAACAACCTTACCGCAACGGTAAGCGTCACGGCGTCTGTATGCTTTTTAATTCCAAGGGCTCGCTGATACTGGAGCAGCCTTTTAAAGAAGACAGGCGCGAGGGGGTGCTCTTATGTTATTACGCGGGAAGCCCTCCCCTGGCAGTTAAACCCACAGAAGGAGAGGTGCAGAAAGATATGGTGCATGTCAGGGGGCAGGTAAAGGCAGAGGAACCCTATAAGGATGGCAAGCGCCAGGGCGTGGCCAGGTATTATTATGAAAACGGTTTTCTTAAGTCGCAACAAGTCTATAAGAA
>CAZKQC010000057.1:5207-8015 GCA_964554825.1 uncultured Planctomycetales bacterium | reverse complement strand
AACAAAAGGATGATAGAATTAGCACAATTAAAAACCGGGGGGCGCTATGGTTACAAAAATATTTGTTTTTATTTTCGGCTCGCTGATCGGCAGCTTTCTTAATGTCTGTATCCACCGGGTCCCTTTGGGTGAGTCGGTAGTTAATCCTCCTTCGCATTGCCCCAGATGTAATAAGCCTATCCCCTGGCATGATAATATACCCCTTCTTAGCTACATCATTTTATCGGGTAAATGCCGTTTCTGCCAAGAAAGGATTTCTGCGCGTTATTTTATCGTTGAGTTCTTAACCGCAGCCCTGTTCCTGCTTTTCTATAGCTATTTCGGGTTAAGCTACAGTTTTTTCCTGTATATTATCTTTGTCTGCGGATTGATTATTGCCACATTTGTAGATATAAGGGAACGCATAATTCCTGATGAGATATCTCTTGGAGGAGCAGTCGCGGGTTTTGCCTTAAGTTCTTTAAGAGGCCTTAATCTTAAACCTCTAAGCTATAGCCCGGCCTTTCTAGTAGATTCCTTGTTAGGAATTATAGCAGGCGCGGGGATTATTTATTTGAGCGGTTTTATTTTTGACCTGGTCTATTTTAAGATCCTAAAAAAGCCTGCTGTCGAAGGCGAGACTTCTTCTATGGGCGGCGGGGATGTGAAGTTGATGGCTATGATAGGCGCGTTCCTGGGGTGGCAGAAGGCGATTCTGGTTTTCTTTGTCGCTCCGTTTTTTGGCCTGGTCTTCGGTATAATAAATCTCCTGGTTAAAAAAGAGCACGTTATACCTTACGGCCCATTTCTTTCCCTGGCTGCCTTCGCGTCTATATTTTGGGGTGATAAAATCATTGCCCTTATATTTCTTGCGTAGCCTGCCTAAAAACAAAGAAAGCCCTCTATCTTAAGGGCTCTCTTAGGAGGTGATAGACCTCAATGGCTTTCGCTATCCGCTTGCCTCCTCTTATTTAATTCTAATGTTAACGATAAAGAAAGTATGACATCAAAAAAGATAAAATCAAGGCTAAAAGTGCACTTTTGTGAAAGCGTTTTCTTTTTGCTTTTCCGATTGTCAAAAATAAACAGATAGGATATACTTAGTCTAACGTCTATGATCAATACGAGGATATAATGCCGCAGGAAAAGCTCCAGGAGTACCTTTTAAGCACCATCTCGAAAGATAAATGGTTTAAGGTAGGCACTCAAAAAAAGTCCGGGCTGGTCGTGCCTCTTTTTTCGATTTACTCAAGAGAGAGCCTGGGGATAGGCGAGTTCCCTGACCTGAAGCTCCTGGTGGATTTCTGCGAAAAAAGCGGAAACTCCATAATACAACTCCTGCCGCTGAATGAGTCAGGCCCTTTGTTCTGTCCTTACGATGCGGTAAGTTCCTTTGCCCTTGAGCCGGCGCACCTTTCCTTGAATTCTTTTCCCGCTGCAAAGAAAAATAGCGTCAAAAAACGCATAAGCGCGCTCAGAGAGGCATTTCCTTTTGGGCGGCAGTACGCGGATTACCGCATAAAACAGGAAAAGCTCAAACTCCTCTGGGATATTTTTCTGGAGGAGGACTTTTACGGCTCTGCGCAGTTTAATCAATTCCGCCAGGAGAATGCCTATTGGGTGGAGAGTTTTGCCCTCTTTAAGGTGCTTAAGGAATATCAGAAAGGCAGGGCCTGGTACGAATGGGAGGATAAATATAAAACCAGGACCAGCCCGGAAGTGGATGCCTTCCGCAAAAGCTGCGAGATAGAGATTGTATTTCAGATCTGGCTGCAGTGGTGGCTCTATAAACAGTTCAGAGAGGCTAAGAATTATGCCTCAGCCAATAATATCCTGATAAAGGGAGATCTGCCTATTCTTGTTTCAAGGGATAGCGCGGATGTCTGGGCTCATCCGGATTTCTTTAAACTGGAGCTTGCCGCAGGCGCTCCACCGGATATGTACTGCGCCAAGGGACAGCGCTGGGGAATGCCTACTTATAACTGGGAACGTATTGCCGCTGACGGCTATAGATATATAAAGGAGAAACTCAGGTATGCCCAGGAGTTTTACGATATCCTGCGCATAGATCACGTAGTAGGCCTCCTGCGTATCTGGAGTATTCCCTATGACGATCCGCTGGAAAACCAGGGATTAAACGGGTTCTTTGATCCCAAAGATGAAAAGAAGTGGGAAGGGCACGGCAGGGGAATTCTGTCGGCTATGCTCAAAGACACACAGATGTTGCTTTGCGCTGAAGACCTGGGCACGATACCGCCTGCCTGTACTAAATTGTTAAAAGAGTTCGGTATCCCGGGCAATGATGTCCAACGCTGGACAAAAGAATGGAAGGTAAAACACGATTTTCTTTCTCCCCAGGAATACCGCGAAATATCCGTAGCTATGCTCTCCACGCACGATACTACCAACTGGCCGGCCTGGTGGGAATATGAGGCAGGCACGGTCGATGAGGAGCTTTTTATACGTAAATGCTCAGGCAGGATAGAATATAATAATGTCAAAGACAAGCTTTTTGATAGCAGTCTTTCCCGTTACGGCAGGTTGCGTTGGCTAAGCAGCGTAGATTCAGTGGATAAGCTGGTGGCTATCCTAGCCAGGAAAAAAGAGGAGCTTTTGGATTTCATCGATTTGTATGAAAATAGCTACAACGAGAAAGAAAAACTCTGGAAGCAGCTTAAGCTCCCCGAGCCTATGCGTGAGAAGGCTGACCCTGAGATTGTAAAAGCAGCCTTGGAGATCAGCCTTGATTCCAGTTCCATATTTTGCATCAATACCATAGTCGATTGGCTCTATCTGACGGATCTCTTCAGGGGTGACCCCTATCAATAC
>CAZKQC010000057.1:0-5197 GCA_964554825.1 uncultured Planctomycetales bacterium | reverse complement strand
TATCAATACCGCACCAATACGCCAGGCACCATAAGGCCGCAGAACTGGTCTTTGGTGATCCCGCTTTCACTGGAAGAATTACTGCAGCAGGAGCTTTGTCTCCAGATGAAAGAGATGAATTTTTCTTCCGCAAGAATATAGAGGAAAACCGTGAAAAAAAATAAACAAAAGGCCAGGGCAATCCTTTTTGATATGGATGGGGTGATTGTTGACTCTATGCCGTATCATTACCTGGCCTGGTATGAGGCGCTTCGGCCCCTGGGGATAAGGGTGAATGTCTTTGAGGTGTATCTGCGCGAGGGAGAACGCTGGGATAAATCGCTTAAGGATTTTTTAACCCAAGCAGGCATGCATCCCTCTAAACGCAGGCTGGCTAAAATATTTAAGCTGCGCCAGAAAATATTCCGTTATTATTTTAAACGCCGCATCTTTGAAGGGGCAGAGCCTTTCCTGCGTTGCCTTAAAAATAAAGGCTACCTTTTAGGCCTGGTCACCGGTACGCCTATGGTAGAATTAAATAAAATTCTCTCCCCCAGGATTAAGGGTTTATTTAAGGTAATAGTTACCGGAGAGATGGTTGAGCTTGGCAAGCCTCACCCTGCGCCCTATCTTAAGGCTGCCGAGTTACTCGGCCTAAAAGCCAGGGAATGTTTAGTGGTAGAAAATGCTCCCCTGGGTATTCGTTCAGCCAAGGCAGCAGGTATGTTTTGTATAGCCATTACTACCAGCCTGCCTAAGCCTTACCTTAAGCAGGCAGATATAACCGTGGATAGATTAGAAGAGATTACCGGAGTTATAGAGAAGTCCTGTAGGATATAAGTATAATTTATGAAAATAAACATTTTAATGAAGTTTAAAAAACCCTCGGTTGTTACGCTCATACTGGCTAATCTCTTTCCGCTCTTCGGGGTGCTGGTATTGGGATGGAAGCTATTCCCCATAATATTTCTTTATTGGCTGGAGAGCGCGATTGTAGGGTTCTTTAATGTGAAGAAGATGAAGATAGCCCAGGGCCAGACGAAGGTTAATATTCTCAGCGTGAGCGACGAGACTATGGCCGCGCTCAATAGGCATGCCATGAGCGCTTTTTTCATTTTGCATTACGGGTTATTCATGTTTGTGCACGGGGTATTTGTCTTTGCGTTCTTTGGGCCGCCCAATATGGCCTTTTGGGAAATTATCGGTGCGTTTATATTTTTGTTTATTAGTCATTACGTATCGTATATTTATAATTTTATAAAAGAATGCGAATATAAGCAGCTTTCTTCCAGCCAGTTGTTTATGCAGCCGTACAGCCGTATTATTATCATGCACATTACGATATTGGCAGGAGGTTTTATACTTCAGAGGTTCGGTTCTCCTCCGGGAGCGCTGGTAATAATGGTAGTGCTTAAGACCGCGATAGATTTAGCCGCACACATCAAACAGCATAATTTAGCGCAAAGGTAAAGGAATATGGCAGTCTTTCAGGGAACCGAGTTTTATATTTCTAAGAGGGTGGGCAGGGCGATCATGGATTATAAGATGATCGCTCAAGGCGATAAAATCGCTGTGGCTGTCTCAGGAGGAAAGGATAGCCTGACCTTGCTTCGCGTATTAAATGACCGCAAGGCCTTTGTCCCTATCAAGTATGAGCTGGTGGCTATGCATATTGATTTAGGATATCCGCGTTCTTACGCTAAGCCCCTGGAGAAATATTTTAAGAAGATCGGGGTTAATTACCATATCGAGAAGGTAGATACGCTTAAAAAAACCAGACGTAAAGATATCAATTGTTTCTGGTGCTCCTGGAACAGGAGAAAGGCATTATTCGAGAGCGCCAATCGTCTGGGGTGCAGCAAGGTTGCCCTGGGCCACCATAAAGACGATATAGTAGAAACGATCCTTCTGAACCTTTTCTTTCAGGGAGAGATTTCTGCCATGTCTCCTAAACAGGAGTTGTTCAAAGGCAAAATAGTATTGATAAGGCCGCTGGCCTATGTAGAGGAGAATATGATTAAGCGTTTTGCCCGGGAAGAGAAGATCCCGCATGACAGCTGCCGCTGCTCCAATTCCGTCACCTCCAACCGTACCCGCATGGGCAGTATTATCGCAGAGTTAAAAAACGTCTGTCCGGAGGTAAAGACCAATATTTTTAAGAGCGTCAAAAGGATAAAAAAGGATTATTTGCTTTAAGAAGATAGTAGTTAGTGATATACTAAAAAGGCAGGTTCTAGGAGGATAGGGCATGGTTTGGTTGGCGGCCTTTTTATTTCTGGCGGTATCGGTAATAGTTGTAAGCGTAGTCTTAAAGATCTCTTCTCAGGTCAATGAACGCCTGAATCAGATGAACCAATCGCTGCAGGAGGCCAATAAGATTGTGGGCCAGAATTTAGGCAATGCCACAAGTGTCTTTGGCAGCGTAAGAGAGCAGTTGGGTAAACTGGAAACTACCAATACGCAGATACTGGAGGTAAGCAAGAATATCTCGAGCCTCCAGGAACTATTGCGTGCGCCTAAATTCAGGGGTCAGATGGGAGAGACGCTTCTTGAGAACCTCTTGGCCCAGATCCTACCGAAAGATTATTTCAGCACTCAGTACCGCTTTCAATCTTCTGATGCGGTGGATGCGGTAATCAGGCTTGGCGGTCATCTGGTCCCGATAGATGCAAAGTTCAGTTTAGAGAATTTCCAGAAGATGCAGGATGCCCAGGATGAGGCGCAGAAGAGTGCCTTCCGCAAAAAGTTTACCCAGGACCTTAAAAACCGCATTGATGAAATAGCCGCAAAATATATCCTGCCTCAGGAGAATACCTTTGATTTCGCCTTTATGTACATACCCGCGGAGAATGTCTATTATGAGTTGATTATCAAGGAGGACGCCCTCAGTTACTCTCTTTCCAAGAGGGTTATCCCGGTCTCCCCCAATACCCTCTATGCCTATCTGCAAGTAGTATGCCTGGGCCTAAAAGGCCTTAAGGTGGAAGAGAACGCCAAAAACATTCTTAAGGGTTTAAGCGCCCTCTCTGTAGATATGAATAAGTTTAAAGACGATTTCAATACGCTGGGTTCTCATCTCTCTAACGCCAAAGGTAAATATGATGATAGTCAAAAAAGGCTGGAGAGGTTTTCCGAGAAACTCGCTAGTATCGAAGATACTAAAACCATAGATTTAAAATAGGAGATAGCGGTTATGGATGAAGAAAGGATTAGTCGTCCTGGCCTGGCGGCAGTGCTTTCCTTTGTTTTTAACGGCCTGGGGCAGATTTACAACGGCCAGATAGTCAAGGGGCTTTTGATAATTTTCCTTTCTGCCTTAAGCATGCTGATCCTGCTTGGCGGAGCTATCCTTATCGGATTCTGGATGCTGGGTAAGATCGCCTTTTCCGGACAGCTCCTTACGGGTATCGTGTTGTTTGCCGCGGGCCTTGTGTTTATCTGCATCGTCGGGATCTACAGTATTTTCGATGCGTATAATGCCGCTCTAAAAAAGTGATTCCTATTCATTCCGGATTAATCTGTGCTACGAGCATGCGGCCGCAGAATATGTCCTTTTCCTGGGGCAATACGCAGGATTCGTTAGCCAACCGTAAAAAATTCCTGGCCCAGCTTGGGATAGATTACCGCTCCCTGGTCTGTGCAAATCAGGAGCATTCGGATAATGTCAGGTATGTCCTGGAGGCTGACAGGGGCAGGGGTGCTTCCTCTTTAGAGAATGCCCTTGGGGATACAGACGCGCTTATTACCGACAAAAGGAATGTAGCCCTGGCTGTTTTTACCGCGGATTGCCTCCCGATTTTTCTTTATGACCCCAAGAAGCCCGGGATTGGCCTGGTTCATGCGGGTTGGCGTGGCAGCAAAAAAGGGATTATCTTAAGGACTATCTCGGCTATGAAAGAGCATTTTAATACTAATCCCGGCGATTTATATGCCGAGTTTGGGCCGGGCATAAAGAGCTGTTGTTACGAGGTAGGCGAGGAGTTCGGAGAGCTTTTCCCCCAGGACCTGCTGGAGAGGCAGGGGCGTTATTACCTGGATCTGGTTTCTTTTAACAAGAAACAACTCTTAAGCTCCGGGGTCAGAGAGCAGAATGTCTCAGGCTGCTCCGACTGCACCTTCTGTAGTAACGAAAAATATTTTTCCTTTCGTAAGGAGAAAGAAGCAGCCGGCAGGATGATTTCAGTCATCCTGCTTAAGTAATTTACCTGCCAAGGGGTTAGAATATGCCGGGGTTTTGCCTTGAGTTTATCCTGAATACTTATAGCAGTAATGCCGACTTTATCAGAAATTCCTTAAGCGAACTTGGCCAGGAGCTGGAGGTTTCGCAGTTAGTCAAAGACGACCCAGGGCAAGAGAAGAGTTTTAAAATAAGTATCTTGACCCAGGACCCTACTGTAATCTTCGATCTCTGCGCCCAGATCGGCAAGATAAAATCGGTCAAGGTAGAAGAAAGGAGCTAGCTATATGCTTAAAGCACTGGTTATCTATTATACCCAAAGCGGAAATACCAAAAAAATGGCGGAGTCTATAGCAGAAGGCATACAGAAGGCAGGGGTGGAGGCAGTGTTGAAGGATGTTGCGGATGTAAAAGCGGATGAATTATTGAAATACGACGGGTTAGTCGTAGGTTCTCCGACCTACTACGGAAGCATGTCCGCTCAAATTAAACAGCTTTTTGACGATTCGGTTAAATTTCACGGTAAACTAGACGGGAAAGCGGGCGCCGCCTTTGCCTCCAGCGCTAATATAGGCGGAGGAAATGAAACTACAATCCTGGATATCTTGAACGCCATGCTTATTCATGGTATGATTATCCAGGGTGATTGGCAGGGCGACCATTACGGCGCAGTGGCCATAGGCGCTCCTGATTCCAGGGCTACCAGGCAGTGTATCCGCATGGGAGACAGGCTGGCCAAGCTCATCAAAAAACTGCAATGAATATAATTATTTTTATTACCGCAGCAAATAGTAAAGAGGCGAAAAAGATCGCCTCTGCCCTGGTTAAAAATAATCTGGTTGCCTGCGTAAATATAGTAGAAAAAATAGATTCAATATTTTTATGGAAAAAAAAGATCGAGAAGGCTAAAGAGGTGCTTTTGATAGCTAAATCCAGGAAGGATAAGTTTGCTAAAGTGGCTAAACTCACAAAGGCGCTGCATAGTTACGAAGTCCCTGAGATTATAGCCTTTCCCATTATCGACGGATACAAACCTTATCT